>NZ_WEKT01000028.1:0-56727 GCF_009874545.1 Vibrio eleionomae
CACTTATGTAGGGTAATTATCTGAATTATATTCGGTAAATTATCAAAAATGATGTCAAATGTTGGTTTTCATCAAATTATATGCGCCTAGTTTTGTTAAAAAGTGCAGTTTAGGTTGCGAAAAAAAGTTGGCGAAAATCATAAGCTTGGCATACACTTTTCAGGTATTGCTGATATGTTGTTGATTCAGCAAGGCAAATTATTGCCACGGCGCTGTCATCAAGACAGCAAGATTAACTAAGCTTTGAGGGAAGTTTTATGGCGCTCACAAAAGCCGATTTGGCAGAAAGCCTGTTTGAGAAATTGGGTTTTAGCAAACGTGATGCCAAGGAAACGGTTGAGGTGTTTTTCGAAGAGGTTCGTAAAGCACTCGAAAGTGGTGAACAGGTAAAACTCTCTGGTTTCGGCAATTTCGATCTACGTGATAAAAATGAACGTCCTGGTCGTAACCCGAAAACTGGGGAAGACATTCCAATTTCCGCTAGACGTGTCGTAACGTTCCGCCCAGGGCAAAAATTAAAAGCCCGCGTCGAGAACATTGAAGTCACTAAATAAGGACCGAGCATAAAGACCTTGTGATTAGGCAAGGTCTGTATGCCCTCGTGACGTTACTTACACGGATTTAAGCAGCCTGGAGTTGTGTAGTGATATATGGCTGCCAGGCTTGTTGATATAAGTCCTGTGAGCGACTGCGTATTCGATCTATTTTGGTTAACTCTAATTCCGTCAATTCACGGTTTTCCAGTAGAGCCGTGCGTTCAATTTTCTGTACCTGTTCATAAATCGTATGTTCAGGGCCGCTCTTTACTTGTGCAATATTTGCCAAGTGTAACTGAACCTCTGCCACAATATTTGTTTTTGGCAAACGAACCAACAAATTCAAGTCGCGATAACCGGAAGGGGCTGGTTTTTTAAAGCGGTTTTTCACCTTTACCACTGTCGCTTCACGATTCAAAATTTCATACGCTTTTACTAAACTCGGTACATCATCGGCTACGATGGTTGCACGGGCTAAGTCTGTAATACGAGTATTGTCTCCAGCAAATTCCGCTCGTATTTTCTCTTGGGCACGCTCTTTTGATTTTACCCCTGCAAAATGGGGCTGAGTACCAGTGAGCATTGCTGTCGATTTACAAAGATTCTCTAATTCCATTTGTGCTTGATGAGCTTTGGTATACAGAATATCGAAATCATCATAGGGCTGTTTGATTGCCGCGTTGGTCGTTTGAATGCCGTAAAGACCACTTAAACTATGACGAAACAGTTTGCTGCTGACTTCATTTTGAGATTCTGCTCGGTTTTCTGGTGCAGAAGTATCTGCAGGCATTGCTGCAAATGCTGGACCACGGCTGAAGATTAATAGCATGAGTGCCGTGGTACGTAATAAAAGGCTCATTGACTCTCCTTAGCTTACACAGTTGGGTCAGAGTTTGGAGTTAAAGTTTTTCGACACCAAGTAAAGCTGATAGATAGTGAGTACTTATCACGTATATCTATATATAAGGATATTGAGAGCAAACACAATCCCTTTGACGCAATGCTGACATAAACTTTGCAGTTCAGTTGGATAGTTTAATGGCGACTGTTTCCAGGATTAAGATTATCTATCAGTAGGTTAAGTTAAGATTGAGGGCGGTGCTAGGATTCGGTTAGAGAATACGATAATCTTACGCTCATTCCCTTTAAAAGACAGAGAACACTAATGAGAGATCCGGAATTTTGGCACAGTAAATGGGCGTCAAATAAGATTGGGTTTCATCTCGATGATGTTAACCCGTTGCTGGAGACGTTTTGGTCACAGTTAAATCCGCAACGCGAGCAATCCGTGCTAGTGCCACTGTGTGGTAAGTCAGAAGATTTGGTTTGGCTGGCAGAAAGGCATAATGACGTTACAGGTGTTGAGCTCAGTCCAATAGCTGTGAGGGCCTTCTTTGCTGAACACTTTTATACACCACTGGTGACTCAAATTAATCATGCTCATGAATTGTATCAGTTTGATGAACTCTCTATCTTTACGGGTGACTTCTTTACTGCGCCATTGGATAGTGTCGATCTTGTCTATGATCGGGCCGCTATGGTCGCTCTGCCTGAAGATATGCGAGTAGAGTACGTCGAGCATATTAAACGTTTACTAAAACCAGGTGGTAAGGTGCTGCTCGTCACGTTAGATTACCCACAGCAAGAGTTAAGTGGTCCTCCTTTTAGTATTCCGGAGCAAGAGGTGCGTCGCCTATTTGCGGACTGGAATATTACTATATTACAAGAAGATATCGCAGATGAGGATCATCCAAAAATTGCGCAGAAGGGACTATCGCGTTTTTCTGAAGTGGTTTGGATGATTGAAAAAGCCTAGTGGGTCGTTTTACGTCCTAGACGAAAATAAAAATAGCATGCCAAGGCATGCTATTTTTGTATCTGTGCAACGTGTGAAAGCGAACTTAGTTGTAATGAACTTGAATTGCTTTCATTGCATCAATGGCTTTATCAACTGCGCTTTGGGTATCTTTATCGCGGACTAAAGCGACACCTAAGCGACGACGACCAGCGATTTCAGGTTTGCCAAATAGACGAACTTGAGTTTGAGGTAGCGCTAGCGCGTCCTCTAAGCCACTGAATTGAATGTTTTGTGATGTACCATTACCTAGTAGCGCCGCGGAAGCCGCAGGACCGTATTGCGTGATTGAGCCAATCGGTAGACCTGTGAAAGCGCGAACATGCAAGGCAAACTCGGAGACATCTTGTGAGATCAATGTTACGAGGCCAGTATCATGTGGGCGAGGTGACACTTCATTGAAAATGACTTTGTCACCTTTTACAAATAGCTCAACACCAAATAAACCATAACCGCCTAAGGCATTAACCACTTCTTCAGCAACAAATTCAGCAGCTTTACGGGCATTTTCTGACATCACTTGTGGCTGCCAAGATTCACGGTAGTCACCATCTTCTTGGCGGTGACCGATCGGTGCACAGAAGTGCACGCCGTCTACTGCACGAACAGTTAATAGCGTGATTTCATAATCGAAATCGATAAAACCTTCAACAATCACGCGACCAGCACCGCTACGGCCACCTTCTTGAGCGTATGTCCAAGATTTTTCGACATCTTCAGGCGTTTTAATGACACTTTGGCCTTTACCTGACGAGCTCATCACTGGCTTACACACACACGGTGTACCGACGAATTCAACCGCTGCTAAAAATTCTTCGTAGCTATCAGAAAAACGGTAAGGTGAAGTTGGCAGAGAAAGTTCTTCTGCGGCTAAGCGACGAATCCCTTCTCGGTTCATAGTTAGGCGAGTGGCGTTCGCAGTAGGAACAACATTGAGCCCTTGCGCTTCCAGCTCCACCAGTTTTGGTGTAGCAATCGCTTCGACTTCTGGTACGACATAATCGGGTTTCTCTTCCGCGATGACTTTTGCTAGCGCGTCGCCGTCGAGCATGTCAAAAACATGACTACGATGAGCCACTTGCATTGCAGGTGCATCAGCGTAGCGATCACATGCGATCACTTCTAATCCAAGACGTTGACATTCGATCGCTACCTCTTTACCAAGTTCGCCTGAACCTAGAAGTAGTACACGGGTAGCGTTAGCGCGGGTAGCAGTCCCCAACATAGAGAATCCTTTTAAAAATTAATCGGCTTAGTCAAGATAGCCGCAATCATACTGAAAAAAACGAAAAAAGCAAACGTTTGCGTGAGCGTTTCTTTGCGGCAAGAGCTGGTCAATTTAAGCCGTTTTTATGACGGTTTGATGTCAGCTATTAGGCAATGAAAACGCAAACACCAGTAGTGCAGGCAAGGTAACGATAGCGAAGAAATTGCCAAACAAGACCATAGAGGCGACCTTGGTGGGCTCCACTTGGCATTGTTCCGCAAAGAGATAGTTCATCACTGCAGGCGGTAACATCGTGAACAGCACCATCATTTGCATTTGCATTGCTGGTAAAGGGATTAACCAATAGATCAAAGCAAAAGCGACGAAACCTGTGGCAAGAGATTGTAAGGTTGAGATGATGCCAATTTTTAACCCTGACAATTGCATATTGGTCATTTGCGACCCGAGCGACAATAGCATAATTGGGATACAAGCTTGGCCCAATAAATCTGAGGCTTGATAAAGTGGTTCCCATACAGTGACACCACTTAAGTTAATCGCGATTGCGAGCACGGCGGATAAAAAGAGTGGGGACACGAACACTTGTGCCACAGAGGCAGATTTTTTCAAAATACTTTGGCCGACACTCACTTGTAAGCAGGTTGACACTACCATTAGCATCACAGCAGCAGGCATCGCTTGTGGGCCAAATGTATAAGTAAAAATGGGAATGGCTAAATTGCCACTATTACGAAACATATGCAGTGGTGCCCAAGTTTTGTATTGCCAGTTACCCCAGTGGCAAATTGGAATCATCAGTAAGCCGGGGAGTAGAACCGCGATAAGCGACGCACCGATTAAGGGAAGCTGACTCATATCAAGCTTCATATGCAGTAATGATGAAAATACCAATGCAGGCGTGAACGCCACCAAATTCATCTTATTGAGAGGGCGAAAGTCGGGTTTAAACCAAACCGCTAACAAATAACCGACCACCGCAAGTGCCATGACGGGAAACAAAATCGCAATAACTTGGGAAAACATACCATTCCTTGGATAACGTTTAGCAACGTATTTGTATAACTGATTGACTGAGATGAGATTGAGAACTGCGCTTATCTTAACGTGTCTCGAGCGACGTGCCTACATCAAATTCGCTCGATTTATTGGTTAGCAATGAAAGAGGCATAGGACTGCCTCTTTCTAAAAGGGAGGGAGTTTAATCTAAGGCAAGGTACGCAAGGTCGATGTCTGGATTGATGGCTTCTAACGTTGATTGAGTACAAGCAAGGTGACTAATCGTGCCTTGCGCCATTTCAACCAAAGCGGCATGTTCGATAGCGGTAAATTCTTCGCCTCCCATGCGCACTAAGACAAGAGCAACTTGCAGTGGTGGCAGGCTGGGATTAAACGCTGCATTTTCGGCGTAAGCACCGGTGTAATAACGTCCTGATCGCGTTTGTAACGCCACTCCACTCAGGTTATGTGTGTAAGGTGCATGGCTGCGATTAAGCGCGGAAAGTGCGTGTTGAACAATGGCTTCGTCAACATCACAGTGCTGCCCATTGTCGATTTTGGCCATCAATGCAGATTCGATACCTAAATCCTTTGGTCCGAATGACTCTGGCAAATAGTGTTGAAGCGATTGGCTATCACGTGCTGGCAGTTGGATTTGCAGGGAATCAGCTGTGGTTAACTCATTCATAAATTGGCGACAGTGACCACATGGCGTGTGGTTGACTGTGAGATCTTTAATCCCTTCTTCTCCTTTGGTCCAAGCATGGCTAATTCCGGCTTGTTCAGCGTGAATGGTTTGTCCAAGCTGGGCTCCTGAAAATTCCATATTGGCACCAAAATAAATACGACCACTTAACCCGCGTACAATAGCGCCAACATAAAAGTTTGAAATAGGTACATAGGCAAAAGCGGCGGCCAATGGCAGCAGAGCGATACGCAGTTCAGCATCGCTATAACCGGACAACGTTAATAGTTGGGTAAAATGCTCGGCAGATAGTGTTGCATCAAAATCGTCGGCAAGCACGATAGGGGAAAGATAATCGGAAATGGCTTCAGGTAACGTTTTTAGTGCTTCTTCAATACGGCCTTTCATAAGCTGTCCTTGTTTATTTATGGAGAATTAGTGTAGGAAAATGAGGATTTTTATAAGTGATTTAAATCACAATTTTATTGAAATTGAATTTATTTGTTACATAAATAGAGTGCGATCACACATGTTATCGATTACAGGTGTGCAACTTGTGAACTATATCTATATTCATTCGCTCGCATACGAAAAAGCCGAGAACGGTGGTTTCTCGGCTTTAGATAAGTGCAATACAGTATGTTGATGGGTCAATTCACTATGAAGTGGTGTAACCAAACGATAATGCCAAAAAAGATGGGGGCAAGAATAGAGGTAATTACGCCACACATGACCAACGCTAATGAACTAAATGCGGCATCTTTAGGTTCACGTTCTGCACACGTTGCAGTACCTAGTGCGTGGGAAACTGATCCCATGGTAAGCCCTTTAGCAATAGGGTGAGTAATATTTAACATTTTAAATATTGGATAACCCATAATGGCGCCGAATAAGCCTACGAGCACAACGACAATGGCAGCAATAGAAGGTTCGCCGCCAAGATTTTTTGATACTTCCATCGCGATAGGAGTCGTAATGGATTTCGCCATTAAAGATGCAATCAGCGTAATATTGGTTCCCATTAATACAGCGATAATACCCGCTGTCATCATCGACATAATGCTGCCAACGGTACATGCCAACATGATAATTCGCCAGTTTGCCCTAATTTGCGGTAACTGTTCATACAATGGGAAAGCCAGAGCAACCACTGCAGGAGCTAAAAGATCACTGATATAAATGTTATCTGCGTAGTAGGTATCAAAAGGAACACCGAGTAGCATCAAAATAGCAATTAAAATGACAATACTCATTAGCAGTGGATTGGCTAACGGTGAATGGATTTTAGTTGCAATCCAGCGGCATAAGAAAAAAACCACAAGCGTAAGAATGAGCCACATTATGCTTTCTCCTTAATGCTTTGAGCGCCGACGCGCTGGAGCTTTTTTTCTTTTTTAGGCTTCTTATCGGTATTGAGGTAACGGTCTAAAATGAGACTTAACGTCACCATGACGATAGCACTGCCGCCAATAGCACTGGCGAGAATAGACCAAGCGTTATCCAGTAGCATGTCAAAATGGTTCATCAGCCCTACGCTGATAGGAACAAATAACAGCATCATATAACGGATGAAAATGTGACAGCCGGGACGAACCCAATCGACAGGCGCCAAACCACTTGCCAGTAAGGCAAACAGAATGAGCATACCAAAAATACTCCCTGGAACGGCCACGCCGAGCATTTTTTGAATCCAGTTTCCTATCGCTAAGCTGATGAAAATCAGTGCGAATGAAACGATATATTTAAATAGTGTGTTTAACATATATACTTCGCATACAAGAATTTAATACCCATTAAGAGGCGAGTTGTTCTACGTATTGATATACCGATTTTAAGAGTGCGATTTTCTTTGTATCGCTTTCATGTTCATGAACCAAGTTTTCTAAATTGAGCATATAAGATTCAAGATTTTGCTCGAAATAATCTCGGCAATGATGTGTCCATTGGCGCTGTTCGGTATCATTGAGCGTCCATGGGTAATTACGAGCTCGATAACGGAATAAAAGAGGCGCAATACGCGGGTCATTAAACTGAATATCAAGGGAACCTAAGGCTTCGGGATCACTTTCACGAATAATTTCCATTGCAGCTTTATCAGCTGGAGAGAAAAATCCGTCATACAGCTGAGTATCGACGTCACTGCTTTTTTCAAACTCACGCTCAACACCAAATAGCGCGATAAGTTTTTCGCGAATCTCTGGGTGACTTTTGATCGTAGCTAAGTGAGCCAAACATTGTTCACGATTAATACCAATCGCGTGTGCGTTATCTGCAGTTAGTGTTTTCGCTGGCGCTAATATCGGACACTTATTTAGTTGCACCAATTTAACGGGAACAGGGAGCTCATCAGGCGCTAAATCATCATGGCGAGTGTATAAACGCTCACGCAATGCATCTGCATCTAAATCGAGCAGTGGCTGCGGATCTTTAGCTAAATCAACCACAATCACGGCATTTTGATTCGTTGGGTGCCATGCAACGGGCACGACCCAGCTAGTGTATTGGCATTCTCTACCTAACATGCCTGACACATGCATTAACGGTGTCAGGTTTACGATATCGATCAGATCATTAAGTTTACGTTTATTACGCATGCTGTAGAAATAATCAAACAGCTTTGGTTGAGCGGCTTTGACTTTTTTCGCCATCTCAATTGTTGCAATAACATCGGCGAGCGCATCGTGCGCATTTTCATGTTCTATACCGTTAGCTTTCGATAGATGTTCGAGTTTAAAGCTAGTAAATCCATCTTCGTTTTCCGGCCACTCGATTCCTTCAGGACGCAATGCATGACATGCGCGCATCACATCTAATAGATCCCATCGAGAATTTCCGTTTTTCCAGCTCCACTCATACGGATCTAAGAAATTACGGTAGCAGGTATAACGTGTCACTTCGTCATCAAATCGAATGCTGTTATAACCAAGGCTGGTTGTATTTGGTGTCGCGAGCTCATCATAGATACGACGAATAAACTCTGGCTCTGGTAATCCTTCGGCCATTGCTTTTTGTGGTGAGATTCCAGTAATAAGTGCGGCTTCAGGCCCCGGTAGATAATCGGCAGGTAGGCGACAATAAATCACCACAGGTTCGCCGATGATGTTAAAGTCTTTATCCGTTCTTACTCCAGCGAACTGACTTGGTCTGTCTTTGGCTGGGCTGGTACCCCAAGTTTCGTAGTCAAAGAAAAAGAAAGTCGGCTGGTGTTCCTGTTGCATGTCTTATTACCTAGTGATCAATGATTCAAGGCTATTAGACCATTGCAACGATTACATAGCAATCGCCGCTCTTAGGATAAATGCACTGAGAATCATAAAAAGTGTTTAACCGAAAACGTTCGGTTAAAACAACGGCAAAACAATATTCCATCTATTACATAAAGACAAGGCGGTAGATCAATAAGTTGCTGGTTAGTTGATGCCAATTAAGCTCGGTTATTTTTGGGGTAGGAGTGAGGTTACTTGGGTATGGGCACTTATCGAGTATAGAAATAATGAGAGGGAATATTTTGTACCATTCCCTCGTTTTTATTATCAACAGCTTAGTGGCTGTTCTGATCATTGATAATTACTTGCTGGCGGCGATCCCTTTCATCACAATAATGCTGTAAATCACGTTTAGGATAAGCGTTGTTCGCTTGTTTACCGATAGCAGAGATTAAGTCATTGGTTAGCATATCAGGCTGACCAATTGCGTTAGCTAGACCCACACCAATATGTTCCAGTAAGTGGGTTAAACCACCTGCGCCGCCACCTAAATGAAAAGCGAGTAGCGGCCCAACACTTGCCCAGCGGATACCAAGGGAATGAGTCACGATATCATCCAGCTCTTTGATACCGACCACGCCTTCGTTAACCAGTTTAATCGCTTCGAGTACTAGCGCCATTTGGAGTCTATTGGCGACAAACCCTGATTTTTCATGATTCAGTGCGACAGGGAATTTGCCAAGAGATTGATAAAACTCAGTTGCTTGTTGAATCAGTTGCGGTGACGTTGTTTTAGCGGCGCAAATTTCTACTAAGGGTAGAATATGAGGAGGATTAAACGGGTGACCAATCACAATACGATGACTGTTATTCATTTTCGCCCCTTGCGTGCTGGCAACGATACCCGAGCTTGAGGACAATAATAAACAATCGGCGCTGACATATTGCTCAATCTCTGCCCAAAGCGCTTGCTTAAATGTCACAGATTCAGGACCAGATTCTTGAATGTATTTAGCATCCATTGTCGCTTTCTTGAGGTCGTGACAAGCATGAACGCGCGACAATATCGAGTTAACATCTTGTGGGAGGTCTGGAATCTGTTTTAGGTAGAGTGGGAGAGTATGGGTCAGTTGATCATCGAGATCGTCACGAGGATCGTATACTTGCACTTCGTACCCTTTGGCAGCAAATAACGCCGCCCAGCATAAACCGATGACACCAGCCCCTATGACTGCAACATGAGTTGAGTTATTCATAAGCATTTCCTTACGCAATCCAATTGAGATGTGCTGGGCAATGCTAAAACTGATATTTGTCGTTATGCACCGCCTAGCGATTAGCATACGGTTTACGCTAACGCTACATGGCGGTGGGTACTAGAAGAAAAGGTCACAAAATAGGCATTACTTACTGAGTTGCTGTTTGTATTCGATCATATAACTCAGTTTACTGAAGCGTTTTTGTAAATGCTTAAGCCCTTTTTTACTGACTTTTGGATATTGACCAAGATCGACGGCGTTTTTACCCGATCCGCCAAGGTTTGGGCTACGCAAGCGAATAATGGCATCGCCACCTTCGGCTAAGGCTTTCAAGTAACCTTGTTGAGTGTTGAGATCATACTGATTCAAATCAAACACAGTACGCACTGCTGTAGCCCAGTAAAACTCAATATACGGCATGGCTGGGTTAGGTTTATCCCAACTGATGCCTCGTGAAAAATACATAAATGACCGATAACGGTCATCATCAAATTTGCTTAACTCAAGATCGGTAGGTAATTGATGCCATGAAATTGGATTGTGGTAACGGTTGAATAGCCAAGCGTTATTATCCATGATCATGTTTTGCCAAAAATCAGTGGTACTTTCGCTGCGGTAATCTTTAGTGATAATGACATGCACTTTAAGGTCTTTCCCCGCTTCAGGCAGTTGCCATAAACTTACAAAAGTGTGGTGACCATCGGTAAGGTATAGTTTTGCATCAGGACCAATCACTGCGGTTTTCATATCATCGCGCTCAGTACCAACAGGCTCTTTACATTTATAGCTAGAAGCATCGGTTGGTTTGGAGTGCTCGTAAAAATGGGCAATCCCTTTCTCGCCGTTTATCTCACATAGCGTGTCATAAAGTTTTTTAGGCTCATGGGAAAACCGGCCCAATTTATAGTAGATTTCGTCGTAACCAACAGAAGGCTGAGTAGGATGTAGTTGTGACAGTGTCACTGATATGATTTGATTCGGTTTTACGTTATCAAGATTCTCAGCCAAAGCAGTATGAGATCCTGCGAGAAAAATGAAGGCTGACAGTATATGGCCTAGTTTCATTAACATCGTCCTTTTATAAGCAAATTAAGCCGTCACAGTGTAGAGAAGTGGTACGGTATGGCAGGTATCACACTTATTATCGAAGCGGCTTTTATCTCTATGATAATCCGCTAGGGATAAGATTGGGTTAAGATTTTGTTTAGATACCTAACAGCGGCTACTCATTGCGTGGAATAGAGAGAGTAATCGTCGCTTTAAGACCATGCGGGGAGTTGGCTGCAAGCATTAAACGACCACCAAAACTGGATGCAAGTGAGTGGGTGATGGATAGTCCAAGTCCGACATTCGATGAGCCGGTGTCTCGCGCTTCATTAAGGCGTGTAAAAGGTTTGAGAACTTCGGCTAATTGGTGTTCGGGAATGCCCACCCCAGTATCGGCTACGCAAATCTGTAATTGTTGTCCAGTTCGTCGCACCGACAAATCAATATCGGCTTCGTCACCGGCATATTGGATCGCATTATTAATTAAATTTTCGATCATGCGCTGCACACTTAGTGTTGGAATCGACGCTGTTAAACTCGATGTTGCTTGATAGTGTATTTCGACGCCTTTCTCATCGTATTCATCCACAATGGTTTGCAACAGGCTATTGATGTCTGTCATTTGACGTGGTTCGCGCTGCACATCGTTGCGGGCAAATTGCATGGTGGCAGTGAGCATTTTTTCCATGGTGTTGAGTGTCGATAACATTTGCTGTTTATCGTCACTGTCTTCGATAAATTCTAATCTCAGTCTTAAGCTGGTTAATGGTGTTCGCAAGTCATGGGAGATTGCTGCGAGAAGTTTAGTCCGCTCGGTAATATAGTCAGTTACTTGGTGTTGCATATCGTTAAAGGCATCAATCGTTGGAGTGAGGTCTCTAGGCGTGTTAGTCGAGTTCACGGGGTAGACTTGTTTGTTTCGCGCAAATGCCTGTGCCGCATTACCAAGTTCAGTCACTGGCGCTAAAGCGCGGCGTACCACCCACAGTACGAGCAAGATGGTGAGCACCATGACTGTCGCTAAACCAATTAAAACGCTGGTTGACCAGTGGGTGATGTTACTTTCAATGCCTGATGAGAAATTAAGCCATTGGCCGGAAGAGAGTTCAATCGAACCATTGACCGTTGCGGTATAACTTAACATCGCATTGGCTTGGCGATAATAAGCCATATTATGCCGGTGACTGGCTGATGAGTTAGCCATCATTCCATTTCCCATCATGGCACGATTATCCATCATAGATTCACCGCGGAGATTATCGGCTCGATGATTTTGTTGTGGCTGGGATAATGCCATTAATGGTCGTTGGTTTTGGGTGACGAGCTCAATGTGAGCGTTTTTAACCCCAATTTGCTCTAAGCGTCTGAGAATCGTTTGTTCCATCTCATTGGGTGAAGAATTTTGAGGGATGGTGGGCGTGTCGGTTAAAG
Source organism: Vibrio eleionomae (assembly GCF_009874545.1). NCBI lineage: Bacteria > Pseudomonadati > Pseudomonadota > Gammaproteobacteria > Vibrionales > Vibrionaceae > Vibrio > Vibrio eleionomae. The sequence goes on from NZ_WEKT01000028.1 coordinate 12,244, forward strand.
AGAGTTGCAAATCAGAACTGCGACTAGCCGTGATGATCGAAGCGTGCACATTATCCGGCGTTTGCTCTAACGTATCTGCTACTGAAAGAACGCGTTGGAGTGAGCCTGATACCGATAACTGATTAAGCCGTTGAGATTTATCGTAACTTAGCAGGTAGAGTGACAGCACAAAACTCAGTATAAAACCGACCAGCACCACCAAGCCAATTTGATGAATCAGTTTCAGTTTTGAATACCAGCTAAACATGGGTTACCTCGCAGCTAAATTGATAGCCGCCTCCCCAAATGGTCTTGATCAGTCGAGGTTTTTTAGGATCAGTTTCGATCTTCTTCCTTAAGCGGCTGATCAGTGTATCGATCGCTCGGTCATAGACATCAGCGCCACGCCCTTGAACTAATTTAAGGAGATCTTCACGGCTAAGCACCACATTAGGATGCGATAAAAAGGCCAATAACATGGTGAATTCGGTTGAGGTGAGCGGCACCAACACTTGCGTTGGATTTTTTAGTTCACGGCTGGTGGTATTGAGCTGCCAATCGGCAAAAAGGTATTGAGTTGGGTTAGACGCAAGCTGCTCTTCCACATTTGGAATCGCAAAATGACGCCTTAATACGGATTTTATACGAGCCAGCAATTCTCTTGGATTAAAGGGCTTAGGAACGTAATCATCAGCACCGACTTCTAATCCGATAATACGATCAACATCTTCCCCTAGTGCCGTGAGCATAATGATCGGGATATTACTGTCACCGCGAATTTCTCGGCATAAAGTGATCCCATCTTTACCGGGAAGCATTAAATCGAGGATTAACAGATCAAACTTTTGTGCAGCAAGATGTTGATACATTTCAACCCCGTCCGCAGCTGTTGTGACAAGCAAGCCATGCTGTTGCAGAAACCTCTGCAACAAATCACGAATATCTTTGTGATCATCAACGACCAAAATTCGATACGCTCTTTCCATTTCAACCTCTTACTTCTCTGCTCCCTTACTACTATAAACAGATTTTTTGAGAATATGTGACAAAGTTTGTCAAAGAGCGCTTTTGCCATATTTTATTAGAAAGAGGGCGTTTCCACGTTGATATGCAGTCGAACGGAAAGAAAGCATCGTTCTGATAGGAGCCGTGTTTTCTTAGTTAATTGGGACCGAATAGGGGCGATGGTGGCAAACTCATTTCTGTCCTAAAACTGTTTATCTCAAGATTCCTGACCTACATATTCTAATAACAGGTGATGAGCCTAGTTGAGCTCTTATAATTATACAGATGCTTTCTACAATTTATGAGTGGAAGAAAAATAAAGAACTATAGAACAGCATGTTAATTCTAGGTGTCTGTATTTTCTGAAGATCTTATCAAGACAGTGATTTGGACCAAATGTTAGTAATGCTTTGAAGTTGATGGTTCCGTCATTCAGGCATCAAACAGTTCTGCTAGATGCTGTTCATCAATACTTTCACTAGGGGAATAAATATTTAGACGGCTATTCGAGTTTCCGTCAATGTTCCACCATATCTGTTTATCTAACGTTATATGCCCAATAGAAGCATGATTGTAAGTGTATGAGGTTTCCTCTGGCTGTAGCACGCTGTTGTTCTGCCAAGCAGACACAAATATTGGAGATTGAGAGATAAATGATTCAATTTTCAGTTTTAATTTTTCGTCGTTAGGATTCGCTGCCAGCGCATTTCTCAGAAATCCTGCTATTCGATATATCTGTCTTTCAAGCTTAGATTTGCTATCGATATTGAGAAATTTGTTCCAGTCAGTATTTGAGATGGTAAGGTACAAGTAATTTCTATTTTCAGGTTCGATTTCCATTACAGAAAACCCAACCATGAGATCAAATGCTTTATTAGAGCCAATAATATCGAGATATTCATTTTGCAATAATGCGGGCAGTGGGTTTAGTTGAAACAGGAGTTGGCTGGTTTTTGATGTTAATGTCGCAGATTGAACAACAGGTAGTCCGTTGGGTACTGAATTAACTAGGTTACAAATATATTTGTACTCAGAAGGGGATAACAGCAATGTATCTGATATTGCTTTTAAAACTTGCATCGAGATACCCAATGCTTGCCCACGTTCTATTTGGCTATACCAAACGGTACTGATACCAGCTTTGTATGCCACATCCTCTCTTCTCAATCCTTTAGCTCTAGAGCGAATAGGTCTTGATAGTCCAATCGATTCAGGTTGAACCTGCTCTCTCTTTATGCGTAAAAAATCACCTAAAAGCTTCAGATGTTCGTTTTGCACGACTACTTACCCTATACAATTTATATACATATAAACACTTACTTGTGCGAATTCTTGCCCATTTCATAATGACCACCTTCGTCTTAGTCGTATGACTTAAGACAAATTTACATCGGTTGAGTTGAGGGTAAGAGAAGTAATGAATGATAAGTTAACCAGACCACATTTTCTAGCAATCCTATGCATACTGATGGCGTTTGCCTCTTTATCTATTGATTTGTATCTACCCGCTATGCCATTGATGGAGAAAGAACTGCATGGGGACATTGAATTAACCGTTACCGCGTTTCTCATAGGATTTTCTATCGCTCAATTAATATGGGGACCTATTAGTGATTCTTTTGGGCGTCGTTTGCCTCTTTTCATCGGTATGTTTATGTTTATCGTAGGCTCTGCTGGATGTGCGTTCTCTATCAATATTGAGCAGATAGTGCTTTGGCGAATTGTTCAAGCATTTGGTGCTTGTACCGGTCCCATGCTTGCGAGGGCAATGATCCGAGATTCTTTTAGCCGTATTAAGGCGGCACAGATGTTTTCAACACTATTTTTCTTTATGGCTGTTGCGCCAATTGTCGGTCCTTTAATTGGAGGGCAGATAATTCGTTTTAGTCGTTGGCAAGTCATTTTCGGAATGTTAATCGTTCTCGGTGTGTTCATGTTTATCTCATTGTTTGCATTACCTGAAACGTTACCTGAAGAGAAGAGAGTCACGTTGTCTTTTGTAAACGCATTTCATAACTATCTAGTACTTCTGAAGAATCGAACCTTCATGAAATATACGCTTTGTCTGACATTCTTCTATGTTGCTGCATACGCTTATATGACTGGCTCGCCATTTGTTTACATCAGCTATTTTGGAATAGCGCCACAATACTTTGGTTTACTCTTTGGACTTAATCTTTTAGGAGTTATGGCAATGAGTATGATAAATCGGCGCCTTGTTTTACGATACCCATTAAAATACTTACTAAAAGCGGCAGCTTTCGTTTCTTTACTAGCAGCAGCTGTATTGGCTTTAGTGGTTAAGTTACAAATCGGAGGGGTTATTGCTGTTGTACTATCAATCTTTTTATTTTTTTCAATGAATGGGATCATCGCCGCTAATACTACAACAGCTGCATTAGATTCCGCCCCATTTTTAGCAGGCTCTGCTTCAGCCGTTATTGGCGCTCTGCAATATGGAAGTGGTATTGTATCGACTCTTTTATTGGCATTTTTTCATGATGGAACACCCTGGACGATGGCTTGGATTATGTTGGTGTTTACATTTGCTAGTGTTGTAACACTGTTACTACCAAATACCACAGTAAAAGAAAGTGTAGTGGTTGAGTAAAATAGACCACCGGTTTAGACGTTGACGTTTCTCATATATTTCATCTGAAATGAGCTAGTTACTATCCAATTCCTAGCTCATTTCTGTCCAAAAATGTGTTTCAATCTTTGTTAGTATCAATGGAAACAAGCTTAAAAATAGAAAATTTTCCAACTGTAATGTGCTCTGACGCGATATAGAAGGGGAAAGCGGCGAATTAGCGCTATTCCGCGTGGCTTTCCCTTGTTGTAGTGTTATCGGCTAAAACCGACAGACTTGAGGTAGTTCAGGCTTTCGGTGACGTCGGCTAAACTCCCGTCAACATTGAGGGGATCACGTTCTTGTTCAATCGTAATCCAACCTTGGTAGTCAACGTCTACTAAATATTTGTGGATTGCGGGATAGTCTATTGCCCCTTTACCTATCGGGCACATTACCCCTTCGGCACAAGCTGAGAAAAAGTCTAACTCTCGATTAATCACTGTTTTGTGAATTGCTGCATTGACGTCTTTAAAATGGATATAGTCGATGCGATCAAGGTATTTAGTTAACCACACAATAGGATCCATACCTGAGTAGTAAAGATGTCCTGTATCAAAACATAGCCCTGCAATGTCATAGGGAATCGCTTGCACTAACTGTTCAATTTCATCTGCAAATTCTATATATCCACCTGCATGCGGATGGATCACAGGTCTTACGCCATATTCTTGCCATGCGAGCTGGCTAATCTCCTTAATATGTTGCACCATTTTATTCCAATCATAGCTGTTCATTCGTGGTGCCTTATTTGAATTGCCCGCATAACGTGCGCGTTCACTATGACCAAAATCGATGATGACCAAATAGGGGGCGGGATAGTTGGACCCGAGCAGCCGTTCTGATGTGGGGATTTGAGACAAATTGCGGCAAATATTATGAGTCAACTCCAGAATGTTGGCGAAATTATCTTCGCTGACTAAATCATCAAAAATCGTGCCTGCGACGATAGAGAGGTCGCGCTGATTTAATTCGTCACTGAGCACTTTAGTATTAGTCGGTAAATAACTCCACGGCCCTAATTCAATACTTTTGTATCCCGCTTGGTGAGCTTCATTTAACACTTTATCCCACGGCGGAAGATGAGGGTTGTTGGGATCGTCCACCCCCCAACTGCAGGGGGCATTAGCAATATGAATCGTCATGATAATTGAGTCCTATTTAACATTTAGTTTGTTGCTTCTTTAGTGGCGTGACTTTTTATTGGCACATAGTTGTGATCAACACGTGCCGTCAGTAAGTCTTCAACTTCTTCTAGTGGGATCCCTTTAGTTTCAGGAATATAACGTTTCACGAACCATAATGAGAGCAGGCACGTCATGGAGAATAATAGTAATGGAAAACCACCATTAAATTTTTGGTGTAGCCAAGCATTGTTATTAATGACCGGAAATAACTGACTAATAATGAAATTCGATCCCCACATAGCGGCATAGGCAATCCCCATACCGATACCGCGGATGCGGTTAGGTAATATTTCACCAACGACAGTCCAAGCAATTTGCGACCATGTCATCCCGAAAATGAACATGAACCCTAGTAGGCCAATAATTGAAACATATCCTTTAATGCCTAGGTAAAAAATGACGAATGTTAAGGCGAGACAAAAGAAGGTGCCGAAAGAGCCAATCAGCAACAATACTTTGCGGCCGACTTTATCGACGAGTGCCATACCAGTGAGCACGCCAAGAAATTGCAAACCTGCGAGCCAAGTAACCAAAAACATCGCTTGTTCCATACTGTCGGTGACGTTTCGCAGTAAAGTTGGACCAAAATATTGAATGATGTTGATGCCGGTAAATTGGTTAAAGGCAGCGACTAAAGATGCGATTAAAATAAAGATTTTTGCGTTACGGCCAAGTGGTGTTTTCTGGGTAAGTTTTTTATTCATCCGATCCAATTTATCGATTTCGAATGATTTTTTAATTTCTTCTAAGACATGTGCCGCATGCTCTTTAGTCGAAATTCGCGCCAGTGTTTTCAGCGCTTCATCGTTACGCCCTTGCATCACATTCCAGCGAGGAGATTCAGGAATAAATCCCACAAAGATAAGGAAAGCGGCACAAGGAACAAGACCAAAACCAAGCATATAACGCCAACCTGTGGCGGTAAGCCAACTGTGATCCGCTCCTTTGACGATTAAGTAATTCACCGCTAGAACAAGTACTTGTCCACCCACAAAACAAATCATATTCATGGTGACAACACGACCCCGATAAGCCGCAGGAGCGATTTCGGTCATATAAATAGGTGAGACGACGGATGATAATCCGATACCAAATCCACCTACAATACGAAAGATAATAAAGGTAGTGAAGTTGGTCGCAAGTGCCATTCCTACGATTGAAATAAGCATAAAGAATACCGTTATCGTAAGAGCCATTCTGCGACCATAACGATCGGCAAGTTTGCCTGCTAGATAAGCCCCCAAAACGCATCCGATAACAATACTGGACACTGCCCAACCTGTTTGTGATGAGGTTAATGCAAAATGTGTTGTTAGTGGCTCAATAACCCCGGAAATAACCGATGTATCATAACCTTGTAATAAACCTCCTAATGCAGCAACCGTGCATATAGCAATAACATAAAGTAAGTTATGCTGCTTTGTTCCGCTGTTCATGATTATATCCTTTTGTAGAACATAATATTATTTAAGCGTGTAGGGTATTGCTTATATAACATATGTATAAGTTATTGGAATTAATATTTTTGTTCTTATTTTTAAACTAATATCTATATTTTTTGTGTGGGTATAAATGTGATCTTAGTTAATAGATGAATATTTATCTTTTCCTTTTGTTGTGGAATAAAATGTTCGTTTATAAATAAAGAGGAATATTGGTTCTATTTCTTTGATGAAGATCTAAGTTGTTTTACTTCGATGTTCGAAATAAAACAAAACATTTATTCAACATATTAAATATAATTTTGTTTTTATATAGTACTGAAAATTAATAACTTAATAGTAATTTTGTTTGAAATTTGAAGGTGTAGTGATCTGAGTAACAAAACGAAAACAATTTAATGAGCGGTTAGATAAGAAGCATTTTTTGGTTGTTGTGCTTATAATGTGACTGTCTTAATGGTGATTATTTTTCATTATGTATATTTTTGATCTAAATATTTCAATCAATGTAATTAATAGGTAAGTGTATTTAAATAGCCGTTTGTCTAATTTAAATATATCGAGGATTTATTATGAAAAAAGCGCTTCATGGGGTGTCAGTTTGGTATAGCAATGCAGCTACTCAATTACGAATTGCTAGAGATTGTGGTTTTGATGCACTAGAAATTCTGCCGGAACATTTATTTAGGTATTTAGATAATGGTGGAACTTTTGATAAATTCATTCAATTAATGGATGAATATAATATTGAGATCAGTTGTATTAATGCGTTGAAGCGTATTGGTCGATATAAAAATGGTGAACGTGATCAAATGCTACGCGAAGCAGAACGAATCTGCCAAGCCGCTAAGCGGTTAAAATGTCCAGTTGTGCAAATAATGGCTCTTAACGAACTTGATGATTTAACTGAAGGTGAGCGCACCTCCATTTTGGTCAGAAATATTCGCGATATAGCCGATATTGGAAAAAAATACGGGGTTAAATTTCAAATTGAAGTCGTTGCTTTCACTAAGTTTAATAGCTTAAGCCAAGGGTTAGAGATCATTCGCCGGGTTGATCGTGACAATGTTGGTCTTGTCATCGATTTTTGGCACTTACACTCTGGGGGCGCGACGACTCCAGATGAAGTTGCGAATATGGACGTAAACCTAATTTATGGTGTTCATTTTTGCGATGGCAGAGTAGTGAAACAAAATGAAAAATGGGATGAGTGGGTGCAGCGAGATTATCAACCGGGAGAGGGGGAAGTCGATGTACCTGCATGGATCAAGGCCGTTAAAGCCACTGGATATGATGGTGTTTGGAGCCCTGAACAATTGAGCCCAACTCACTGGGAAGATGATTTATGGAAAATTGGCAAAGATAACTACAACAGTCTTGTCAAATATTGTGCTTGAGATTTGTAGGATTCGTGGTTGGCGGCTAAGTAAAGCCTCTTAGCGCCATCCATTGAAGCAGCGCTAAAACGGTCACTTTGTGACAAAGTTTGTCAAAGTACAGTGTTGTCATATTTTGTCAGAAAATAAGGGATTTACGACACACATTATTCTCTTCGGAGTGCTGTAATAACCACAGTTACCGAGCAGGAGAATGAACATGAAAACATTAACTAAAGTGGCGTTAATTATTGGTGCTTTAACATTATCTGTTGGAGCGTATGCGCATTGGGGGAATATGGGAAATGGTTATTCGATGATGAGCAGTAACAATCCCAATTATCAAACCATGCAGTCATTAAAACAGAACCCGCAAGCCATGGCACAATGGCACCAAAATATGCAAAATAACCCCGAATTGCGCCAACAGTGGATACAACAAATGCGCTCAAACGGTGGCATGGCAATGAATGGCTCACAAATGGGAATGAAAGGGCATAGCCATCGTGGGCAAGGAAGTTGCCCAATGGCACTTACTTCGTTTGATTCAACACCAACAAAATAAGATCGTAGGCAGGGGATTCTCACTAGGTTCGATGCCTAAATACAGTAACAGCAGAGTGAGCAATCATTCTGCTGTTTTTTTGCGCAGACAAATCACAAGCTGTTTTTATCTAGGATGTTCTCATTCAAGACACATTGATAAAGGTCGATACTTTCGGCACTGACTTTGCTTGAGTTTTGTTGTATAAAGGCTTAATACCATAGATAAAAATCAATGGCTTAACGTTTTTGGCACTTGAATAGAGACATGAATATGCTCGACTATATGCTTAAACAGTTTTCCGACCTACCATGGCCAACTACCGTTTTACAAGAAAACTTGCAATCTTATATTAATCAGCAAGTCAGTTATTGCTCTGATCCTGAGTTCGCTTCTCGCTTTCCCTATCACCAATTAGAATTGCCTAAATCATTTTTTCATCAAGTTATCATGGATATTGATGGAATTAGCTATCTCACCGGGCCGCGATTTAAAGATGATGATATTACTCAACCGTATGTTGATATTGTTGCGAGTAATGGTCCTCTCACGCAAAATGCAGTGAATGAAATATTACGTTATTGGGCGCCGCTAAAAGCGAAAAAATTGCGAATATTGCGCCAACCCGACCCTCAAGGGGTTGGTGAAATTCAACGATGGTTTTATGCAGCCGGTATTGATCAAGTCATGAATGAAGGGAACGAAGACGCCGTAGCCTCTTTAGTTCAAGCCAGCGCTAGCGATTTAACTTGGTGTTTATGGGCGGTATCAGAATCTCATAGCCAAGCTTTACGCGATATTCCCCGTTTAAGAGGAACGCTACAACGAACGGATGAAGAGGTGTTATCCGATTATATTAGTCACGGATATGTCTGGATCATCATGTCAAACGGTGCAAAAGCCGGGTTAATCTGTTGTGTGCCCGGAACGACGTTATTTTTGCCTGGCTGGTGGATAGAAGAGGAAGTGGTGGTGCCTCGTTATAGAGGACATTATTTAGCCGCTGAAGTACAAAAGTTACTGCTCAAGCAAATTACAGACAATGACCCGCAATCCTTGCTGCTCGGTACTATTGCAGCAGAAAATCTCCCTTCTTTAAAAACAGCAGAACGTTCGGGCCGACAAGTGATACTTGAATATGCATTTGTTACTGAACAGGATTTCTCTTAGTTTGCCAGTTAACATCAAATTAAGCTGCCCCCAATAACGGGGGCGGTTTGTCTATGTTCTAAATAATGACTTTGCTTGATAAAGTCCAACCTGATGCTTACTTACCAGTTAAGTGAAGTTTTATGATATTTATGTTGTTAACAATCTGTTTTGTATTGAGTTTATTATAACAATAATTTGTGTTTACATATTTGTTACATTCATTCGTGTGTTTATTCAAATAAATGATAAAAGATAAGTTGTAACTTCTTAATACTTACTCTTACTGCTATTTCACTTCCTATAATTATCGCTGTCATTTCCACAACTATCTAATCGACAAAGGAATTTCTATATGGTTCGTGTAAAACACGTAATTTCAGGGCTTATTGCCTCTGTCGTACTCGGTACTTCAGCTCAGGTACTTGCCGCAGAAATTAAAGTTGGGATGTCTGCTGCGCTAACGGGTCCAGCTTCAGCCTTGGGTATCGCAGTGAAAGACGGCATTGAAACCTACTTTGATGAAGTGAATGCCCAAGGTGGTGTAAAAGGGAATAAGATTACGTTTGTTCCGTTAGATGATGGCTATGAGCCTGCTAAAGCCGCGCCTAATATGGAAACCTTGATAAAAAAAGATAATGTATTAGCCGTGCTGGGTAATGTGGGCACACCAACAGCGATTGTGACCGTGCCGATTGCTAACAAAGACAAAACGCTGCTGTTTGGTGCTTATACCGGGGCAGGGGTATTACGTCAAACACCACCAGACCGATACGTTATTAACTACCGAGCTAGCTACGCTGAAGAGACAGCCGCTATGGTGAAGAACTTACTTGCCAATGGTATTAAACCAGAAGAAATCGCCTTTTTTACGCAAAATGATGGTTATGGCGACGCAGGCTATAACGGTGCAGTAAAAGCGTTAAAAGCCGAAGGATTTAATGATGTCGACAAACTAGCGCATGGTCGTTATACCCGCAATACCACCAACGTTGAACAAGCGTTAGGGACCATTTTGGATGCCGAAGTTGAACCGAAAGCGATCATCATGGTTGGAGCCTATGCGCCTTGTGCGGAATTTATTCGTCAGGCTAAGCAGGATTTTGATGACATGATTTTCCTTAACGTCTCTTTCGTTGGCAGTATCCCTTTGATGAAGGCTCTGGGTGATGATGCTGAAGGCGTGATTGTGACCCAAGTTGTTCCTCACTTTGATTCCGATCTTCCGGGGGTCGCTGAATATCGTAAAGCACTGGCGAAATACAAACCGAATTCTTCTCCTGATTTTGTGTCACTTGAAGGGTATCTGCTAGCGAAAATTTTTGTCGCTGGTTTAAACGATGCACCATCAATGACCAGAGAAGGTGTGATTGATGGGTTGGAAAAACTGAAAAATTTGGACATTGGTATCAATGTACCTATCAGTTTCAGTGCCTCTCAGCATCAAGCAAGTCACAAAGTTTGGCCAACCATCATCCGCGGTGGCAAATATGAACCTTTGGATTGGGCAACGTTGCGTTAATTCTTGACCTCTTGAGGTAATTTTATGCTTAGACTTTCTGTTCGCCAGCTACTTGTTACATTATCCGCTGGAGCAATTGTATCGGTACTTGTGGTATCTGGAATGATGTATTGGCTTGGAGATGTTGCCAATACTTTAAGCGGGGTAATGAGTAGTAACGTTAAGCAGTCTGAGCAGGTGAATAACGTTAGCCAAGCGGCGTCGACGCTCTTGGCTAACACCTTAAAGATCTCTTCAGCTAATTCAAAAGAAGAGCTTGGTGGTATGGATAATTACAATGTCACGATTCCTCGTGCCCAGAACACTGAGCTAAATACGCTTATCGAACAGTTTTTCTCTGCTAGCCAAAAGTTATACAACACAAAACTAGCGGTGTTGAACAATCAGCAACAGATCGAGCAGTTATCCGAGCAAACATCGACTCTTGTGGATGAAATTCGCAAGGATGCTGGAGCACTGTTAGGGAAAACGTCATTACAACAAAAGCGATTAACACGAAGAGTCGAACGGACATTTCGTAAATTAAATGAAAACTCCTCCATCTCTGATTGGCAAAATGGATCGAAAAAGGTGATGGATGTTTTAGAAGGAGACAGCGATAAGGTTATTTCTGCAGCCACCGACTTAAGTCAGGCTATTACGCGGTTAGAAACAATCAGTTTTGCGATCCAAAACGCAACAGATCAGTCACGCTTGATCAGTTTGGAAAAAAATAGCGCAGCTCCAATTATTGCTTTGATTAACGACAAGACACTCCAACTCAGTGAGCTGTTAAATAAAGATAAAGGTTTAAAGCCGCTGATTGACGAAATGAGTGGTGAAAAAGATAAGCTTAAAGATTTATTGTTTAGCGGGGCAAATTCAGTATTAGCTGTGCGAAAACAATATATTGAATTACAAGAGCAATTAACTTCACAGAGCAGTGAACTGGCGACTTTTGCTGAAAAAGTTCGTATTGAAGTGAGTAAAGAAATCGATGCTAGCCAAAAGCAAAGTCTCATGGTTACAGCTGAAGCTGATACCAGCATTTCAAAATTGATGAGCAGCAGTATTACTGTATCGCTTGTTATTTTGGTGGCTCTGATCGTCTCATCGACCTTAATTACCCGTTATATTACTCGTCCAATCGCGATGATATCGAAAGGATTAGAGGACATCGCTGATGGGGAGGGGGACTTAACTCGCCGCATTGAGGTAACAGGAATTAAAGAGGCGGTGGATTTATCTGAGACGTTTAACCGTTTTATTGGCCAGCTACAAAGCACGGTTTCTTCTGTCGCAGATGTAGAGCAAGAGTTAAGTCAGGCGGTAAAAGGCACGGTGAGTGTTGCGCATCAAAGCCGAAGTAATATGACGATTCAGGAGAAGGAGACTATCCAAGTTTCCTCAGCAGTTGAGCAACTTAGTCAAAGTTTCGCTCAGGCTTCTGGCCTAGCTTCGCAAGCTCTCGATGCAACGAATGAAGCCTACACAAGTGCAGAAAACGGCCAAAAAACGGTGCATGATTCTGCGCAAGCCATATCTAAATTGGCCAGTAGCATAGAGAGTGGTGTGACATCAATGGAGAAACTCACTGAGACCAGCCGTCACGTGATGTCAGTACTCAGTGTTATTAGTGAAATCACAGAACAGACTAATTTATTGGCGCTCAATGCTGCCATCGAAGCCGCTCGTGCAGGCGAGCATGGTCGGGGATTTGCGGTCGTTGCCGACGAAGTGCGCTCTTTGGCAGGGCGAACACAGTCTTCAGCCACGGAAATCGGTGAAATATTAGAGGTGTTTAACCAAGATGCGCAAACGGCGCTCAAAACAATGACCGAAGGTAGAAAGCACGTTCAGACAAGTGTTGAAAAGTCCGACTTAGTGTCTGGTGCTTTTGGTGATATTAATCATAGTATTGCCGCTATTCGAGGGATTAATGAACAAATTGCACAATCTGCGACCCATCAAAATGAGGCGGCACAGTCTGCATCGGGTAGTGTTCAACAAATCAATACCTTGAGTCAGCAAACTACTGAATCAATGCAGCAGATTCAAGATTCGTCAGAGCAACTGGGATTATTATCGGGCCGATTACATACCGCCATTAACCGTTTTAGATTCTAATGTTGCTTTGATATAAATACAAAAAGGTGCTGAGACTGTTCAGCACCTTTTTTATCATCTTAACGATTAATCGAGACCTCGTTTGTGACCAACTGATGGTAAACGTTATACCCCTTTAAACAGTGTCACTTGCTGTTTAAGGTTTTCCATTTCCGTACTAATGGAATGAGTGGCTTGTTTACTTAGATCAAAGAGGCGAGATGTTTGATCGCTTTGTGCACCTAACTCCACTAGCTGCTGATTTATTTCAGAAACCGCAACATTTTGTAGCTCTGCTTGTTGAGCGACTTGTTGGTTCAAGCTAAAGAGTTGCCCCATAAACTGATTCAGTTGTTCAACAGTTGTGACTACCGTGTTTTGGCTTTCAAGCGTTGTTTCACTCGTTTCACAGGCGGTATCAATGCAATGTGTTACCTCTTTCGCAGAGCTGCGTAATTGACTAATAATAGTCTGGATTTCACCAGTAGAATCATGCGTGCGTTGTGACAACATGCGTACTTCATCGGCTACCACCGCAAATCCTCTGCCATGTTCTCCCGCTCGAGCGGCTTCAATGGCGGCGTTAAGGGCAAGTAAATTGGTTTGGTCAGAAATCGACGTGATAACACTTAATACCGATAGTATTTGTTCAATATGCCCATTCAGTTCATCAAGGCGCTGTTTACTGCTTTGCATTTCACTGCCGAGATCACGAAGGTACGCCAAGCTGTGTTGAATTTCGCTGTCCGCACGTTGTAAATCATGCTTGCCTTGCTCAGATAAGTTTCCAGCTTGATCAGCCAATTGCGTCATTTGCAAACTTTGCTGGGTAATATCTTGTGTGGCAGTGAATATATGTTTTACCGACTGTTCTTCAGCGGCCGCGGCTTGGAACAGTTCTCGCGATTGCTGATTGAGTAAGGTAACTGAAGAGTCGGTGGCATTGACTGCATGATTAACCGTTTGAATGGAGCTTTTTAATGTATTCAATAATGAATTAATTGCATCGGCAAGCCGTCCAATTTCTGCTTTATCTTTCGTTGGAATAGTCCGATTAAGGTCAAGATCTTCAGCCGTTTGATGGACTTCTTCTAGTATGGATTGCAGCGGCTTAGTTAATGAGCCTACAGCAAAATGCAGAGCTATCAGAGATAAAATAACAAATACAACAACAAATAAGATGATACTCACGAGCTGCTGATAGACGGGGCCGGTAATTTGTTGATAAGGCACTTCAACCACTAAATAACGACCAAGGGTCGGAACCCATAAAAAGCCTAAATAATAACTTTTTCCGTCAATTTCTTTGGTGATGATATTCACCGCATTCTTATTACCAAGTAAAGATTGGATGTTGTTACTGTTAAAAGCGGAGAGTATCTGCTCATCAGGTTTGGCTTGAATTTCTCCGTTTTCCGTAACGATCATTCCTCGACCATGTTCGCCAATCTTAAGCTTAGTGACCATATTAATTAAGCGGTCGACTTTTAATCCCAATCCAGCAACGACATAAGGTTTATTGGTATTGGGGTTGATTTTTTGGCTACGGTAATTAATAAATAGAACAAATCCTGTTTTAAAATGTTCCATGTTTAATTCATATTCTTTATTAGTCGCTAAGAAATTACTGTAGAAATCTTTAAATGGATATTTTGCTAAGGGGATCCGAGTGTATTGATCGGCATATTGAATATACTGAGTGCCATTCGAGCCATCTAATGCCAAAAATGTGTTGTCACTTCCTACTTTCTCTTTTATCGAGCGAAGGGTTTTTTGCACCGTTTGTTCGTCGTCAGCGGATAATTTTTCATCGACCCAGCGTTCGATAAACGGGCTGTTCGCCATCATCTCTGAAGCCGTAATATATGGATTTATTTCAGCACTTATTTGCGCCGATAGATCATGTAAATAAGTGGGGAGTGTCTCATCTCGAAGCTGGTCGAGTTCGTGGGAGATCGTCGTTGTTGTTTGTTTAACAGTAAATATTGAGCTGAAGATAATTAACAATAACCCTGTTACAACAAACATGCGGCTGCGAATAGACAGTTGGCGCCAATTCATTGGTCTTCCTTTTGATAGAGCTTTACTTTAGGTATACCTAAATAACAAGTTGCAATAGTAGGTAATAAGTGCTTCTTGAAATGTTGGTGTACCGTTAATTTTAATAAGCGTTGTTATTTGACGATTTTAGTGATTATTTTTATAGAATGTATGCGTATATATAACGTTACTTTTCGTGTTATGGATAGCGTTTTTATCTATACAATGAATATGATCACAAAAATATTAACTGAAGAATGAAACAGAATTATTTCAGTGAGATAGGAGATATTAAATGTATTTTACTAATTAATATTAAGCTTAATTAGTGTTTGTTTTTGTTGAAATAAAAAAGGCAAGCTTGTACTTGCCTTTTAGGTACTTAATATCAATATCGAATTATTCTAACCCACTAATGAGCCTTTGAGCGAGTTTAGGTAATTTTTTATCTAGCATGACGAAATATTTTTTCGCCTCTGGTTTGGACGCTTCAACGCCAATACCATATTGATACATCAACCCTGTCAGAATCAGCGCGCGCTCATTGCCAAGATTGGCTGCTTTACTCAGCATCTGCAGTGCTTTGGCTGGATCGGGTTTAACATAGCCCTCTTGCTCCCAATCACGGAAGATGGATTCAGCAAAATCTTTAGGTAAATAATCAAACCCAACTTCGACAAGGTAGTCAGGCATGCCACGTTTCGCTGCCTGTTCTTTTAATGTCCAAGCCTTTTTATAATCAATGATGGGTTTATAACGAGTCGCATAACCACCGTAAGCGCGGATCAGTGCATCTAACGCTTCATCATTGTGATTATCTGCCGATTTTTGATACCAAGTTAACATGTCATCAATAGCATTGCAGTGATCATAAAACTCGCCAAGCGCATATTGTGCATTCGCATCATTGTTGTTGGCGGCTTTTTTCTGTTTATCGGTAACGGCATATGAGCCACATTGTTCTAACACGACTTTATTATTTTTATATTCGATCACAGGAGCATGGCCATCTACGAATGTATTGAGTGCGTAGCCACGCTCATTTAAGTATTCGATTTTAATTAAATCCGCTGTTTTTGGATCAAAGTACTTACGTGGTGCCGTTGGTTTGCCTTTTTCATAGCGAGATTCAAAGATAAGTTGGCCCGTTGCAGGATCCCATTTACGATGGCGGCCATCTTTTTTACCTTTGAAGTAAGATTGCTCTTCAACCAGTTGACCGTTTTTATTCCAGTTCTGGATCCGGCGTTCGTCACCGTGCACAAAATGGGTTTTCTTCTTGAGCTTACCATTTGGATACCAATACGTTTCTTCGCCATCACGGCGTACTTTCTCATCGTAGGTGACACTCATTTTATGTGTGCCATCATCATACCAATAGTCTCTTGCTGCTTGGTAAGCTCGCTGAGGCTGATGAATGATTACGTCGCGCTTAATTTGTTTGCCTCTTTGGTTGTAATTCGTTTGAATCTCTTTGTTACCATCAAAGCGTAACGTAAATTTAAGCGTGCCTGTTGGATAGTATTCCGACTTACTGACCTGGTGGCCATCTTTATAAATTGAATGTGTTTCTTCTTTACCTGATGGGTAATAGTCGATGTAGTCCCCTTCATAGAAACCATTTTTGTAAGTATGAATCCGAGAGAGTTTACCGTGCTCATCGTAGTGTTTACATAGGCCATCATCGTGTTTGCCATTGTGGTAGTGTTCCTGACTTTCAATGACGCCATTGGCATGGTAGGTGACAACGGGACCATCGACTTCCCCATTTTTATAGAAAGCGGTTTGATGGAGTTGCCCAGTTTTAAAGTAGAGTTTCATCTCTTTATTTTGTGTGCCCATCAGATCGAAGTGGCTCATTTTTTGTAATTTGCCATTACGAAAATATTGCTTAAATTCACCGACAAAGCGTAGTTTATTTAATGCCTTATCATTGGTGTATCCCTCAATGGCTTTACTGTTACTGAGTCGGCCACCTTTAGAGTAGTAACCGACGACTTTCCATAGTTTTTTCTGTTTATCGTAGGTGAGGGGAGTTTTGATACCGACTAACCCATTGGAGCGGTAGTCTTTTTCGAGTGATGAGTTTAACCAGATGATGCTGTCATCGTGAGTGTATTTAGCGCCACAGATTTGTGCCGTACAATGTTCGATTTTGGTGATCATATACGGGTATTGATCACAGGCGGTGGTGGTAAATTTGAAGTAGTCACCGTCTTTTGCTTGTGCCCATGTTTTACGCAGGAACGTTTTATATTCTTCAGCTTTCATTCCCAATGAATCCCAGTTGACGTTAGCTGAGATTTCGTTACAACTTGTCAGGTCTTCAAAGCGAATTTTTTCTACGCGTACGAGGTTCATTCCTCCGCCTTTTCTGGAAATCGTACTGCGATTGACATCGATATCTGAAATTTGTCCTATGAAGGGTTGCCCCTCCGGTGGGGTTGATTGAGCGTCTGCCCATGCGAGTGAGGGGGCGAGAGCTGACAGCACAAGCATCGAGTGAGTGATTTTCATTATTAGCATTTCCTAGCCTTAGTTGTGAAAAGAAATATACCGTGCATGAATATTTGAACAACGCTCATCCAGTGCTAAAAACTTGAGTTTGCTCCAGAATCGATCAAATAGTTTGTGTTTGTACGGTGATTCAGCTTCTATAAATCGGACGCTGGTTGCGATGATGCGGCAAAATTCCACACTAAAGATATGTCTATATTCCACTAGGTGTATAAGCGAGGCTGTATATATAAAATATTTCGATTTCAAATTAATTTTGTTGTAAAAAAGTTGCTTTATTTTGTGATTATTCTCACATGATGAGAATAAGTTATTGAAAGTGAGCTTTGTGCCGTTAGTATTTAGCGAAACAAACAATTCGAGTTCTAAGTATTTTGTCAATGTGTCCGCACACTCCTTGTCCTACAAGGGCGGACAGACGCATTCATAAGGCGCTTTTTAAATAAAATTATCATGCAGTACGCATCAAAAAAATATAGTATCGAAACCACCGATTATTACGTAGGCCAAGACAATACGAAAAAGTGGGGGTTTGATATTCATACTCCTGTATTTCTCATTAGTTCTGGTCTTATCCTCGCATTTCTCATTGCTGTTCTTTCAACCAATCCAGCCACCGCTAAAGCTGCCATCGACCAAGTGCGAAATGGCATCATGAATCAATTCGATGATCTCTTTATGTGGTCAACGAACTTTTTTCTTATTTTTGCTTTGATCTTAACTTTTTCTCCCTTTGGTAAGATTCGCTTGGGTGGTAAGGATGCTGTTCCAGAGCACTCGACCAAATCATGGATTTCCATGCTGTTTGCCGCAGGTATGGGTAGTGGCGTGTTATTTTGGAGTGTTGCCGAGCCCGCGGCAGATTTCACCAATTGGTATTACATGCCTCTCAATGCGACACCCAATTCACCCGCGACGGAGCCGTTGGCCTTAGCAACGACTATTTTTCACTGGGGTATTCACGGTTGGGCTATTTTTGCATTAGTGGCATTAGGGTTGGCATTCTTCTGTTTTAACAAAGGCTTACCGCTCTCAATGCGTTCGATTTTCTATCCCATAATGGGTGATCGAGCGTGGGGTTGGTTCGGACATATCATTGATATTTTATCCGTGTTAGCAACCCTGTTTGGTCTCGTGACTTCTTTGGGTATTGGTGCTCAGCAAGCGACCAGTGGTATCAACCATGTATTTGGTACTCATGGCGGGTTGGGGATGTCGTTATTAGTAATTGCGGTTGTTACACTGATCACTATTGGTTCCGTAGCAAGAGGCATTAACGGTGGCGTTAAACTATTGAGTAACATCAATATGTACTTTGCTTTCGCCCTGTTTGTCTTTCTGGTTATTGTCACACACAGTATCGCGTGGGACTCATTGAAGATGGCCGTGTCTGGTTATATCGAAAATATCATTCCATTGAGTAATACCGTTGGGCGTGATGATAAAGACTGGATGCACGCTTGGACTGTCTTCTATTGGGCATGGTGGATTTCTTGGTCGCCATTTGTTGGTACCTTTATCGCTCGGGTTTCACGTGGCCGAACCGTTAGAGAGTTTTTAATTGCTGTTATGGTTCTTCCAACCTTAGTCATTGTGTTATGGATGGCTGTCTTTGGTGGTTTAGCGTTAGATCAAATCGTCAACAAAGTTGGAGAATTAGGCACTAACGGATTAACAGATATTAGTCTGACACTGTTCTATATTTACGATCAGCTGCCACTGGGAAATGTCTTGTCAATCCTCTCAATCTTCTTGATTTTGGTGTTTTTCATTACGTCTTCCGATTCAGGTTCGTTGGTGATTGATAGCATTACAGCCGGTGGTAAGGTCGATTCACCGCTACCACAACGTGTTTTTTGGGCGACATTAGAAGGTGCCATTGCTGCAACCATGTTGTGGGTTGGTGGTGAACAATCCTTGCAAGCCTTGCAATCAGGTGTAGTCGTGACTGGCTTACCGTTCACGTTCGTCTTGTTGTTAATGTGTGTCAGTTTAGTGATGGGATTGCGGTCTGAATATCAGGTTTATCACGCACCCAAAGTCGCCACGGCATAATGGATTACGCACAGCCTATCTAATCACGATAGGCTGTGTTCATTTTTCTCTTCTCTAAAGGCTTGTTCACTCAGATAGCCATACCCAGTTTTCCTGACAACTGCTACAATCACGCCATTGTGATTGACGAGCCAAGATTGGCCACAGGAAATACTTTGCAAGCAAATCAACCATTCAGTGCTATTAAACTTAAGCCTTCATTAACTCAGACACTTTCGGAACTGGGTTTCTCTTCAATGACGCCAATACAAGCGGCGGCATTACCAGAAATTTTGCAAGGCAAAGACGTGCTTGCACAGGCTAAAACTGGCTCAGGTAAAACTGCCGCATTTGGTCTTGGTTTACTTAACCAACTTGAAGTAAAGCGCTTTCGAGTTCAGTCATTAGTGCTGTGTCCTACTCGAGAATTGGCCGACCAAGTGGCCAAAGAGCTACGCCGTTTTGCGCGTGGTATTCACAACATTAAGATACTAACACTTTGTGGTGGTGTGGCCATTGGCCCTCAAATCGGATCTCTTGAACATGGCGCGCACATTATTGTCGGAACGCCAGGTCGAGTTTTAGATCATTTGGAAAAAGGGCGTTTGAATTTGGATCATCTTACGCAATTTGTGTTAGATGAAGCCGACCGAATGTTGGAAATGGGCTTTACTCAAGCCTTAGAAGATATTTCTAGCTACATGCCAACTCAGCGCCAAAACTTGTTATTTAGTGCCACGTTCCCTGAGCCGATTGCTCAGATGGCTCGTGGTATGATGAATGAACCTGTCACGATTAAAGTGGAAGCCACCGAAGATAAAGTGAACATTCAACAGCGTTTTTATGCCGTTGAAAATACTGCTGATCGCGAACAAGCTACCCAAACTTTGTTGCTTCAGCAACAGCCAGAAAGTGCGGTGGTGTTTTGTAATACCAAGCGAGAAGCTCAAGAACTCGCGGATTATTTATGTGATGTTGGTTTTGATGCTAAATCACTGCATGGCGATCTCGATCAACGTGAACGTGATGAAGCGTTAGCGTTGTTTGCGCTTAAATGTATTAACGTATTGGTTGCTACCGATGTTGCTGCGCGCGGGTTAGACATTGATGCCTTGGATTTAGTGATTAACTACCAGATGGCACATGACACCGAAACTCATATTCACCGTATGGGGCGCACTGGTCGCGCAGGTGCTGAAGGCGTCGCGCTGAGTTTAGTTGAACCAAAAGATGAGTATAAACTTTCTTTACTTGAAGAGCGTTTTAGTGCGCAATCGATGGCAACATTACCTGATGTGGCTAGTGATGTTTTCCCTGCTAAAGCGGCGATGACGTGTATTCGTATCGAAGGGGGTAAAAAGCAGAAATTGCGCCCTGGCGATATTCTTGGCGCTTTAACTGCAGGTAAAGAACTGGCGGGTGCCGATGTTGGTAAAATCCAGGTCCACGACATTTGGGCTCATGTGGCGGTGCAACGTGCAAAAGCTAAGCTCGCCCTCTCTAAATTGAATAACGGTAAAATGAAGGGTAAATCCTTCCGTGCGCGTTTTATGTCTTAATTCTTGCTGGTAAAGCAATTTTACTTTCAGTGGGGTTAACAGTGTTGACCCCATTTTTATATGTGTTACAACGCGCGTTTATTCTTGGCAGTATTGAATGCAGCGTTCGCACCAATCAATTAAGCCTTGCTCACGCATGATTGCTCCTTCTAACAACATATAATCACCAAAGCGATGAGAGTATTTATCCGGTCGAGCAGTGTATTGCTGCTTGGTTTGATTGAGCTCATTTAAACGTTGTTGATGCTGATTTCTTTGGCTAGTCAGTAGTTCAATACGAGTACCCATATCGATAAAGTCACAAAAATACATACGAACCCGAAAAACATCTTTCGCCGTTTTACCAATTTGGGCATCGTCTTTAAGCCATTCGATAAGGTCTGCTTTACCTGGCTCCGTAATGGAATAAAGCTTCTTCTCAAGCACTTCACCTGAAATCGTAATGTCGTAAGTGACCAGACCTTCTTCAAAGAGCTTTTTCAACTCTGTATAAATCTGACTATGCTTGGCATGCCAAAATTCGGCTAAATCATGATTAAACTCTTTAGTAATGTCGTAGCCAGTCATCGCGTGACGGTTGAGCAATCCTAGAATCGCGTACTTAAGCACCCGCATCGTGTTATCTCTATTTTTGGTTTGACGATCAAATCATAGCAAAGTCAGCATGTTGCAACAACGAATGTGATGTGCAGCAAAAATAAAACTAACCAATCATGTCAATATTGACATGTTTATTCTTACATCAAGGTTGATGTAGGGAAGGGTGGCACCATGTCACCGCGCTAGTCTTATTCTTTAACCATCTCAGGAAAAGAACGATGAATTACTCGAAGAAACGATGGTCGATTCTGATCGCAGCCTGCTTTATTAATTTATGTATTGGATCTATGTACGCTTGGAGTGTGTTTGCCGCCCCTATGGCCGAACATTTAAGTGCAATCAATCACATCAAACTCACGCCAGCGGATTTGGCTGTGGTATTTATTGTCGGGAACTCAGTCGGTCCTATTACGATGATTACTGGCGGAAAAATTAACGATGTTTTTGGTCCTAAATTGGTGATTTTAATTGGTGGCTTGATGTTTGGTGGGGGAATGTTTTTGTCGGGCTTTGCCACTAGCGTTAACCAATTGGTGATCGATTATGGCCTCATTCTCGGTCTTGGACTTGGCATGGTGTATGGCTCAACGATCAGTACGTCGATTAAGTTTTTCCCCGATAAACGTGGTTTAGTCGGTGGGTTGACTACGGCGCTGTTTGGCATTAGCTCTGTGGTTATTCCTCCTATCGCAGCAGCGATTACGGCTCATATGGGCGTGGTGGCATCATTTAAGATTATTGGTGCTGCTTTTACGATTATTGTGTGTGGCAGTGCGTTCTTTATCGATAAATGCCCGGAAGATTTTATTCCCGATGGTTGGACGCCTAATAAAGCGGGAAAAGCGGCTGCGGCTAATGATAAAGATTGGAAACAAATGCTAATGACGCCAACTTTTTACATGATGTTCTGCCTTTTGATGTGCGGCGCGATTGCTGGATTGATGTGTATTTCCCTCGCAGCACCATTAGCACAAAAGATGATTGGTATGTCGACGGTTGCGGCGACTGGTGCTGTTTCTACATTGGCTCTATTTAATGTGTTTGGCCGTATTGCCGCAGGTAGTCTTTCTGACAAAATTGGGCGAGTGAATACGCTAGCCATAGGGTGTTTTCTGACTATTCTTGGTTTGTATTGCCTCTACTTAGCTGACGTTGGTGATACCGTTATCTTCTATCTTGGTATCTCTATTATTGGTATTTGCTTTGGCGCGTTTATGGGGGTATTCCCAGGCTTAACGGCCGATCAGTTTGGTGCCAAAAATAACAGCGTGAATTTTGGTATTTTGTTTGCTGGATTTGCTGTCTCTGGCTTTACCGGCTCAACCATAATGCATCGAGTACTTGAAACAACCCATTCATACAAAGGTGCGTTTCTGATCGGAATTGGCTTTTGTCTTGGCGGCTTAGTACTTTCTGGATTATTTAAGTGGTATACCGCGCGCGCCAATAAATTAGCATTAGCCCACAATTACTAGTGGCTGTGTATAAAGGCTGTTGATGTTTGTGCTGCTTTTATCTCGGATAACTATCAACCACCAAACGTCAACAGACTTTCAATACCTGCCTTATGTCTGTTTTCGATAAAAGTAAGCTCAGGTAAATGAATGTGAAGATCATTGCTGTTTGTTAGTGAAGTTTCGACAATGCTTGATACTCCTGTGAGTAATTCGCGAAAAGATATCGAACAAATAGAGGCACATTGATGAAAAAATCATGGTTTGTATTGTGTGGGTTGGCTTCGTTAACCGGCTGTGCACCTGGACCAGATGGGCAACCTATGATTGATGCGAGAGTATTAACCCCAGTTGTAGGGCCATTAGTAATGGGTCCTCAGGGTGGACCTGCTCCTGGCCCACCGCCAGAAGGGATGCCTCCTCGTCCAGATAATGGTATGCCACCACCACCTGGAGGTTTTCGTCCTGGAGGGCCTAAAGTGGAGTTTGGCACTGCGGCTTATATCCTGTCTGACGGTGAACGCATTGATGGTGGAAAGTACATTTCAACCCGTGATGATGAAAACACTATCCGTGCCCAAGGCAATACCAGTGCGACATTAAATGGCGTCACAATCGTTAAAAACGAGGGGAGGGCGACCAGTAATGAAGGGTCTAGCTTCTATGGTTTAAATGCAGCGGTTCTGGCTAAAGACCATGCTAATTTGGATATTAATGGTGGTCGAATTGTCGCGAATGCTGAAGGCGCTAATGGTGTTTTCGCATACGGTGATACAATTATCCATATCCGTAATACTCAAGTTCAGGTATCGGGTGGCAATGCTGGTGGTATAGAAGTCGCGGGTGGTGGCGTTCTTTATGCGGATAATCTTGATGTTCATACGACGGTAAAAGCGGCGATTCGTAGTGATCGTGGTGGCGGTCAATTGTTTGTTAACGGTGGGCAGTACACAACTCAAGGGAGCATGGGCGCTCCAGCGATCTACAGTACCGCAGATATTCACGTTAACAATGCGACATTAACATCAAATGACTCTGAAGCTGTGGTGATTGAAGGGTTTAACTCTGTCACGTTAAATAACACCAAACTGACCGGACGGATGCGTGATCCGCAAGGTAAAGATGGAGATGATGTTATACGCAACATTATGTTATATCAAAGCATGTCGGGAGATGCGCAAGACGGCACTAGCAAATTTACTATGAATGGTGGTGAATTAACTGCTCGTAGTGGCGATATGTTCTATGTCACCAACACCGATAGTGTCGTGAATTTGCATAATGTGCAGGTGAACCTCGCTTCCAATTCATTATTACTGAGAGTCGCGGGCAATCATCATAAAAATGGCTGGGGAACCCAAGGCCAAAACGGTGGTGTTTGTGCCGTAAATCTTACCGACCAAAGCTTGGCAGGTAATATATATGTTGATGGCATTTCCCAGTTAACATTGGCTATTACTGCATCGTCTCACTATACAGGAGCGATTAATCAGCAAGGTGAATCGGCGAAGTCACTGTCTGTAACTCTCGATGATTCAAGTAGTTGGACATTAACATCTGATAGTTATATCAGTGAGTTCCATGGTGATTTACACCATGTCACATTAAACGGTCATACCTTGTACATTGCAGGTAAAGCCGTGAGTGCTGCCCGTCATTGATCGAAAAATGCTTTTCATTTTAAAACCCGATAAACGTTAGTAATACTTCACGATTATGATTTTGGCTGCCATGCTTTTAAGGCGCTGATTTTTTCTGCTCGACGCTGCTCAGTGCTTAAACTCCAGTTGCCACCAAACGCGGCACTTTCAAATGAGCCATATTCTGGGTTTGGCATCATAATCCAATCTTTACCCCAGTGCGCTTGGTTTGCTTTATAAGTGGCTAAACGTTCTTTTGGTGTACCAGATGCATCGGTGAAATCACCCAAATTGTCGCCCAACATTAAAATCACACGATAATGAGCCGCTACGAATTGGTCGCGAGTGGTTTTATTCGACGTCCAATCAGGTTTTTCGCCCTTAGTAAGCAGAACATCTTTAGCTCCAGTCATTGGGAATCCTAGTGCTTTCATGTTTTCTAACGTCGCCTGCTCGTTTTCTTTTTTACGGTTAGTCACGTAAAAAATCGTAATGCCTTTCTTCTGTGCATAGTTTGCAAACTCGACTGCGCCTGGCATTGCTCCTGTGACTTTATCTTGAACATATTGCGACCAAGTTTTAGAGCTGTAGCCTTTACCTGATTTGATCAGATAAGCTTCATAGACATTGTTATCGAGCATGGTTTCATCACAGTCGACAATGATTGCTGGTGGAAGTTGACCAAATCCTTCTGGTTGCATAGCTGGTAATGCGGACCAATTTTTATCATGTAATCCTGCTTCAGCACGCATGGTTGCTAATTGAAACATACCTTGCACATTAGCTTTGTACTCCACCGAATTTTGCATCCAAAGTGTTGCGTTGAGTAAGTCATTAGGATTGGCTTCTGCTGCGTTTGCATTAACAGCCATTGCTGCGCTGCATAGCGTGGTTGAGAGTAAAGCGGTCGAGAGAAGTGTGCGCTTGGGTAATGTCATGGTTTCCATCCTTCAAATAAGCAGCCAAAGAGCGAGTGATTAATAACTTAAACGTAACCAAATGTAACTGCAAGAAACTTATTGCTCAGACATGAAGAAGGATGAGATTAAAATTTGAGTGGAATAGTGGAACAAGAGTGCAGTGGTGAGCTAGACCAGAAAAGGGCTAGCTCACTGAAAACGATTAAAGAAACGACTGAGCGACGAATGCTGAACCCACATAAGTGCCAGTAAAAACGAGTAAAGAGACGATAGCAATCTTAATCCCTGATTGCTTAAATAATGTCACTTCCATATGTGTGACTGCCATTGCGGCATAGGCAAGTACAGGGGTCGCTAGAGAAAGGAAACTCAGTGCTTTTAATTGAGCCAACATCGTTTCAGAACCTGGGAATCCAGGCAGCGTGCAAACGACGCTGACTAAAGAGACCCAAGCAACGGTTGGAATTGGGCCGGGAATCACAGCTTTTAAACCCATGCCTATGACAATCATTACAAATAAGATGAGCATACCGGGTAGGGCATCAAAAAAACTATGACCAGTGCCAGCCCAGTTACTCATTAATGCAATGCCGCAAAAGATGATAGTCAAAATGATGTTTTCTTTAAAACCGAGTACTTTTTCTTCTTCAGAGCGAAGATCCATTTCTTGTGTTGTCATGACTTATTCTCCACTTTCTACAGCATTATTAACGGCGGTCTTACTGGCTTTGAAAGCACTTAATTTTTTGTAATACCATTCAGAGAATGGTAGAGCGATGAAGATGGCCACATAAAGCCCAGTTGCGTTAGTCAGTAAATTACTTGCACCCGCAAAGGCAAGAATATCGTTTTTCATTGTTGGGTAGGCCGCTGCTAAGGTGCCAGAACAGGCGGCAGTCATGCTACCACTGCCTACGCCACAGGCCATAGCAAGAGCGCGGGGATCAAACCAATGCGTTGTCGCTAAAAAGCCAGAGAGAAGTGCAAAATAGATGGTGCCAAACATAGTGCCCATTACGTACACGCCCATCACGCCAACACCTTCACTACTTTTCAAGCCGAAGCGATCTGAAATAACCGCAATGTTAGGTTCGCGAGCAATGGAGTATGTTGCGCCAATAGATTCACGGCCCATTTTAAATAGCAACACGGCTACAGGCATAGCGATTAACATGGTTGCGAGATTCCCCGCTTCTTGCAGAATCATGGCAACGCCTGAATCAAGAATTTTTGGTAATGCTGGCCCGATTAATGTGCCGAATTTAGCAATAAACGGCAGAATACCAATTCCGATAATCGATGTTGCAATGGATGCTTGTTTTTTAGTGATTAACTTACCCGAGAAACGAGTGATATTAGGGTTAAATACCAAGCAGAGTAAAAAAGAGTAGAAAAGAGGTAAAAATAGTAACTTTGCTGAGCCTAAAGGAATACTTTTAATGCCAATAAGTTCAGATAAAACCGTAGCAGCTAACACGATGACGTGTAAGCGCCAATCTAAAAGTGCTCTGATTGAATAATGGTTATTCATCATTACTCTCCTTGAGTAAACAATAATTCTGTGACAGTCCTTTGTGAGATTTTATTACAGCATAGTTAGTGTTCTATTAGAATTGCTTTATCGTTACCAAAAAGGCAACACTGAAATTCCTTTTATTTCAATTAATTAAAATGCTATTTCTGTTTGGTTATCTAATTAAGTGATTGTTTATATTAAATTTGTAACATTTTACGGGAATAAATAAGGTGATAAAAATCGGTGGTAATGCCAAGTGATCTGCGTCGAATATTGAATGATTATTGCGACAGATATTCAACACCAGTTAGAAATGCGCATTTGGTGGCATACTGATATGAGTAGTTATAAGCGTTTTATATGAGAAATGTTGTTAATTGGGTGTTTTTGTAAAAAAATACCGCCAAAGCAGGCGGTATAAAAAAACATGACTAAAAAATAGGTGTTTATTTGAGCAGGCGTTCAATCAGGTTTTTCCATAGTAGAATCCCTGTTTCAAGTAGCTCATCATTAAAGTCATAATAGGCATTGTGTAGAGGAACAGCAGAATCAGAACCATCTGCTCCAAGCCAGCAATAGGCCCCCGGACAATGCTCCAACATGTAAGAAAAATCTTCCGAAGCCATGCTTGGTGCAATATTCCAGGCGACACGCTCAGCGCCGAATGCATCGATGGCCGCAGCACGTATCTGCTCTGCTTGTTTTGGGTGATTCGTGGTAACCGAGTAGCCATCAAAAAACTCAATAGTTGAGCTAACACGGTGAGCAGTCGGTACTTGTTCTGCTATCTCGCCAATCAAGGTTTTCACTTTTTGACGTACCGTGTTGTCGAGGCAACGGTAGGTGCCTTCTAATACCACTTTTTCAGGGATAATGTTGATGGCTTCTCCTCCCTGTATTTTAGTGACACTGACCACGGCAGATTCCAAAGGTGACAGGCGTCTTGCCACAATGGTTTGCAATGCTGTTACGAGCTCAGCGGATGCAACGATCGGATCATAACCATCATTGGGAATCGCAGCATGACAGCTTTTCCCAGTTAAAGTGATCTTAAAAGTATCCAGCGAGGCCATCATAGCGCGCTCATTAATTGCTACCTCACCGACAGGACGTCCCGGCCAGTTATGTAAGCCATAGATGGCATCCATTGGAAATAAGGTAAACAATCCTTCATCCACCATCTTAAGGGCACCACCTAAATTTTCTTCTGCAGGTTGAAAAACAAAGTGGACTGTCCCTGAAAATGATTTCGTTTGGGATAACACTTTTGCCGCGCCTAATAATATTGCCGTGTGGCCATCATGTCCGCACGCATGCATCGCCCCAGAGTGGCAGGATTTGTGGGCAATATCGCCTAACTCTGTGAAGGGAAGGGCGTCCATATCTGCACGCAATCCAATCGTTGGGCCTTCACCATTACGTAAAGTGCCAACAACACCGGTACCACCCAAACCACGATGAACATCGAGTCCAAACTCTGATAATAACTGAGCGACGCGGTCTGAGGTACGATGCTCCTCGAACCCTAGTTCTGGATGACGGTGAAAATCTCTGCGCCATGATTTGACTTCGTCGAGTAATGAGTGGGGAATGGTCATAACTTATCCTTCTACTGTTCCGTAGTTAAAACTAAAGGCTGGCTGAGGTGCGGTTTCGACCCACACACTTTTTACTTCACTGTATTCGCGAAGTACTTCTAATCCTGATGAACGGCCATGGCCGCTATTACGATAACCACCAAATGGAGAGCTCACGTGGATGGTTTTGTAGCTGTTAATCCAAAATGTCCCCGCTTTGACCTGATCCGCGACGCGATGGGCGCGGGCGACGTCGTTAGTCCAGACTGCTCCGGCTAAACCAAATTCACTGTCATTGGCGATAGCGATAGCGTCCGCTTCGTCTTTAAAGGGAATAGCGACCACAACTGGACCGAAAATTTCTTGTTGAGCAACCGTCATTTGGTTATCGCCTATCAACACGGTTGGGTTAATAAATAATCCTTTACGCTCAGCAATTGGCTGAACGTTTTGTGCAATTGTTGCGCCTTCTTTTGTCCCAATGTCGAGCAGACGACAAATATGATCGTATTGCTTACGGTTTTGGATTGGCCCGATATCACATCCTGATTCTAACGGTGCTCCGACACGAATTTGCTGAGCAGCACTGGCAACAGCTGCAACAAATTTATCGAAAATGGTGTCTTGTACTAATAGGCGTGAGCCAGACACACAGCTTTGTCCCGAACCACCGAATATGGCGGCCATTGCGCCTTTCATCGCTGAATCCAGATTAGCGTCGTCGAAGACAATATTGGCGGATTTTCCACCAAGTTCTAATACACAAGGAATGCAACGTTTAGCGGCCGCCATAGAAATGTGCGCACCGGTATTGGGTGAGCCTACAAAGCAGATTTTACGAATGTCATTGTTGGCAATTAATGTTTGTCCTACGGTATGTCCGTACCCTGAAACCACACTGACAAGCCCTTTAGGAGCACCTGCTTTTTCAATTAATGCGCCTAGCATTAACGATGTAATCGGTGTTAGCTCAGAGGGCTTGAGAATCACAGCATTTCCTGCAGCTAGAGCAGGCGCTACCTGCCAACCCGCTGTAAAGATTGGTGCATTCCATGGGGTAAATTGCAAGATCGTTCCCATGGCCTCATATTTCACATAGTTCAAATGTGACGTTGGAACAGGGATGACCTCCCCATGAAGCTTGTCAGCCCAGCCGGCATAATATTCAAACATCTCAGCAACAATAATGACTTCAGCTTTGGCATTATTGAGCGGTTTATTGGCATTAATGCATTCAACGAAACCGAGAGTATCGGCATGATGACGAATCTCTGCACCAACTTGGTAAAGAATACGGCCACGCTCTTTCGCGGTGAGGGCCCACCATTGCTGTTGGGCAACCTTCGCTGCTTCATCGATAGTTGCTGCGATAGAGGCATCTGCGTCTTGATATGCCGTTAATAACGATTCATCTTCAGCATGATACAAATTGATTGTTTCACCAGATCCGTGAATGATGCTGCCATTG
The DNA here is from genome assembly GCF_009874545.1 of Vibrio eleionomae. Taxonomy (NCBI): domain Bacteria; kingdom Pseudomonadati; phylum Pseudomonadota; class Gammaproteobacteria; order Vibrionales; family Vibrionaceae; genus Vibrio; species Vibrio eleionomae. The sequence goes on from NZ_WEKT01000028.1 coordinate 42,487, forward strand.
ACCCAGCTTCCGATGGTGCCTGTCCCTAAAATGGTTTGCATTGCTTGGGTTAACTGTTCCATGTTGTATTCCCCTTAGTAAAGATCGTTATCAATAAATTTGGCTATTTCATTAAAATCCTGGCTGTCAGTCAGCTCTGAATCACTGGCTTGCCACATTTCAATGGCTTTACCTGTCAGGTTGAGAGAGAGGTTATATTGCTCGGCCAGTTTTTGTGCGAGACCAACGTCTTTACGCATCAGGCCCATGGTAAAACCCGAATCATAGCTTTGATTAAGGATCCATTTAGGAAAATTGACTTGGCTGACTCCGCTTCGACCTGACCCCGCATTGATACCGGCTAACACTTTTTCTGGGCTAACGCCTGCTTTGGCCGCAAGATTAACGACTTCTGATGTGGTGATAAGGTGTGCGGCGCACAGTAGATTGTTAGCAATTTTTGCAATATTACCCGCCCCAACATCGCCAATGTGCACTTGAGTGGTACTCATTGCTTGTAATACGGGAAGTACTTTGGTGTAAGTTGTTTCTGAACCACCGATCACCATACTCATGGTCCCGGATGCTGCCCCTGCTGGTCCTCCAGAAACTGGAGCATCAATAAATTCAACGCCTTTAATGGCTAACTGAGCGGCGACATCGCGGCTAGTTTGTGCTTCAGAGGTTGTCGTATCGATGACGATCAGTCCTGAATGAGCATGAGCTAGCAAGCCTTGTTCGTCTAAACAGACTTTTTGCACATGTTCTGCTTTGGGTAACGATAGAATGACAACATCACACTGTGGAATGAGATCGCTCAGTTGAGAAATGGGCGTCACACCATGCTCAGATATGGCTTGGAGCGCTTGAGCTGACAAATCATAACCGAAAACCGTGAATTCTTTTTTGGCAAGGGTAGCGGCCATGCCAGAGCCCATATTACCTAATCCTATAACACCTATTTTCATATCGAATCCTTTTGAATGAGAGTGAGTGTGGCCGGTATTTAATCCGTCGCGAGTCTTGGAAGTATTATGTAATATTCTGTTTTAACGTATAAATTAAGCAAAATTCCATTTGCTGGCAGCATCTATGCATCGAATGCGATCACAGAGGGTAATGCTAAGTAACTATCTGGAGATAGAGCATTACCAGTCTGGCGAGTATAGACAGCCCCTCTGTTGTGGACAATAATCGAAATTTGTAACTTTGTTGCGTTCAAGGCAACACAGCTGCCAAGGATGGATTGATGAGTTATTTACAAGAAAATCGAATTAAGTTCTTTTATGAAGCGACTAAGCACGGCTCGGTTCGGGCGGCGGCGGATTATTTGAATGTTGCCCCCTCTGCGGTAAGTCGGCAGATTAGTCATTTGGAGCAAGAGCTAGATACCGTGCTGATTGAACGTCATCGACGTGGAATTAAACCCACGGAGGCAGGGGAGGAGGTACTACTTTACTACAAAGGTTATTTGCAGCAACAAGAGTTATTGTTAGATAACTTGAAATCTCTGCGAGGATTGCAGTCTGGTAAAGTGGAGTTAGCCATTGGTGAAGGCTACATTGATTTGGTGACGGAAGTGATGAACCGGTTTTCTCAACAGTATCCGGGGATGAATATCCAGTTATCTGTGCATAATGGTAACGAAGTGATTAGAAAAGTCACCGAAGACGACGCTCATTTGGGGCTGGTTTTTAATCCGCCATCACATCCTAAACTGCGTAGCCATTTGCATTGTTCCCATCCATTATGTGCTGTGGTTGATAAATCGCACCCAATTAACGATGAATCGTTACCACTGAAAATGAGTGTGCTTAAACGCTATCCCATCGCTCTGCCTGATACTGCTCACGGGATTCGGCAAATCATTGCTGATGTTGAGAATGACACTAATATCACTCTGACCCCGAATGTGATCAGTAACAGTCTAACGGCTTTACATCGTTATGCTGCTCATGGTGGCGTCACCTTGATTCCTGCGTTTATCGTACAATGTCAACCTGAATGGCGTGATCAGTTTAATATCTTGCCGGTAAAAAACGCGAGATTAAATAGCACTCAAACACATATTGTTTCGAGGGTTGGTCGACATTTAGGCAAAGGTCCTACCGCATTTTTAAAAATGCTATCCACTCAACTGACCCAACAAAATCAAAATGTGTTGGATTCGGACTGACCTAATTATCCCTGGTTGGCATTACGGCAAAAATACGAGCTTAATTATGTTAGGATGAGCGTTTTGGCTAGAGATAAGAATATTATGGAAAAAGTTGCCATTTTGGTTGATGTACAAAATGTGTATTACACGACTCGCCAAGCCTATCAGTGCAATTTTGATTACAACGAATTTTGGCGTCAGGTAACCAATAACCGCGAAGTGGTCTCAGCCATTGCTTACGCTATTGATCGTGGTGACGAAAAGCAACGTCAATTTCAAAATATTTTACGTGCGATAGGTTTTGAAGTGAAAACTAAGCCGTTCATCCAGCGAGCCGATGGAACAGCAAAAGGCGATTGGGATGTGGGCATTACGCTTGATGCCATTGACTGCGCTAAACACGCGGATACATTGGTGTTGGTTTCGGGCGATGGTGATTTTAGTATTCTACTCGATAAGATATTTCAAGATCATGGCTGCGCGACAGAGGTGTATGGTGTTCCTCCCCTCACTGCCTATTCGCTACAAACTGCAGCCACACGCTTTTTACCCATTGAAGGCGATTTGCTACTCAAATAAGCGCGTAGATTGAAGATTACTATGTCAGTTGAAAGAGCGGTTTTCCGCTCTTTTGTTTATGAGTAACTAAATGTTCATTAGCGACCAAAACTTAGGTGTTTGGGGCTAGGCCCATACTCGTTTTCGTAGGGGTGACCATCGGCAATCGAAAAATACAGAGCTGATAAAAATCCAATGATTGGAATGAACAGTAGCAGTGCCCACCACCCAGAACGGCCTGTGTCATGGATGCGTCTGACAAAAAGTGCGAGCGATGGTAGGAAAATAAAGGCGCCATATATTGCACTAATGGTGCCTGAGCCTTCTATAGCGTTGATGGTGCCGAATAAACCGTCGAGTGCGGCAAAAATAAAACCAATGATGATATTGATAAGGTAAAAGTGCCAAAACGCTTTACGTCGCTCCCGGCCTCGAAAATTCACATACTGTCGGATCGCCGAAAGGTAGTAGTACATAATTCACCTGCAAAAATCTCTTAATTGAGAGCTAGTATATACATACTCATGTCAGCTGAGTTTTTGCTAATAGTAAATTGTGAGTTCACTCAATATAACGTACTTTTTTTTCTGGATATATTGTAACCAATTGCTAATCAAGCCGACATTTTTACTGGCTGAGGAATACCAAAGCCATAATGACTCAGAATATTTTTACCCGTTTTAGACGTTAAAGAATCTGCCAAAGCTGAGAGTTCTGGAGTGACTTGTTTTCCTAAGGCAAATTTATAGTGAGCGGTAATTTGATAAAGATCTGGTATTAGCATCGTATGTAATCCAGGGATGCTTTTCATAAGAGGAATGTTGCTCGCGTATCCCACATGAATATCACTTCTTCTATCTAATATCAGTCGAGCGGCAGTGGGGACACTTGCCGGTTGGGTCGTGCTAAATGCAGGAATATGGCCACCAAGTAAATGTTGCGCTTTATTGCGCATCATCTCTCCCAGCCCATGGTGCAATTGTTCTACACGATCGAAAAACATTTGCGCGTAGTCACCACCAGGGTCGCTACCGGGTTTTGATGTCGATAATACGATATTTGGATCGATCAAACGTGAGAGTAAATTGTCTTGGGTAACGTGAAGTTCTGGTCTGGTAATAATACATAACTGATTAGTGGCGAATACTTTCCCTGGCGCGAGTAACTGCTGGCGAACCAGTAAGTCTGGATGAGACTCATTGGCAGAGGCAAAGAGATCGACTTTTGAACCACGCTGAATTTTGCGTGCCAGTAAACCAGCGGGACCAAAATGGCAACGTACGGACGAATCAAATTGTGCTTCAAACTGAATAATGATCTCACTTAAGACGGCTTTTAAGCTGCCTGCTGCAAACACAGTTAAAGGTTGGTTATTCATGATGATAACGTCCGTTTGAATATGAGTGAATCGAGGTGAATCCAATAATTTTTGATGCGATTTTCTGTAGTCCGTTTTTCAGTGATACATTTTTTGACACATAGCATCGATGTATCTATTGCAATGGTGTAGGCAGTTCGACAATCAAAACGTTATTTGGATAGACATGATCACCATACTCTTAACCGTTGTTAGCGAATAGAATCTTTTAAACAAAAGTTGAGCTGTCTCAATTATTTTTTAATTTGACTAATAAAAGTTGAAAAAACGCCATAGAAAGTGATGATGAATCACAGAAATTGAGTGGATAGCGATTTAGGTGCAGTAAAACGTCACCAAGCAAAAATAAAAAGGGCAGATTATTCTGCCCTCGAAGGTTAGAGAGATGAGTGATTAGCTAATATCATCAAAGTCGTCAAAGCCACCACCATCGAAACCGCCGCCAAAGCCACCAGAGAATGGGTCATCACCCCCACCGAAGTTATCTCCGCCAAATAGGTTATCGTTATTGCTTGGGTCAAAACCAGTGTCGGCAAATCCTCCCGTACCGAAACCGTTATCCATGGAGCTGTTATCAAAGCCGCCATTATCAAAGCCACTATTGTCGAAGCCACTATTCATGAAGTCAGCATCATTCATGTTGTCGCCAAATCCACCATCCATGTTACCCATGTCTGGATTTTCATTGATGATGTTTACAATCTCTTCTGGTTGATGATGGCTAAACATATCCATCATTAGATTACCTAAAACTACACCACCAGCAACACCCGCTGCCGTTTGTAAGGCACCACCTAAGAAGCTGCTACCACGGTTATAGCCACCCCCATTCGGTGCGTAGTTGTTGTATCCACTCTGTGGACCTTGACCGTAACCATTGTTGGGTTGACCAAAAGGAGCACGCTGTTGACCTTGTTGCCACTGGTTACGGGGCTGCTGTTTATTTCCACCAAATAGGTTTGAGAAAAAACCGCCAGATTGTTGTTGCTGCGCTTGTTGCAACTGGCGTTGAAGTGTTTCTACCTGAGCATGTAATTGCTTCATGGTGGCTTCTTGCATGATCATGGTTTGCGCCATGTAATAGGGCGCTGAAGGTTGAGCCACAACATGTTTTTCGATCAATGATTCAGCTTCACGATCGCGGTTACTGTTTTGTTTTTCAGCTTGTTGCAGGCGCTGAAACAAATCATCAATCATCTGTTTTGTATTGGTATCCATATCATTACCTCTGTAATCGCTTGTGGATCGCTTTATTAATTGGTCTACAAAAATGGGACAAAGTTCAAACTTTATAAGCGGTAGACCGTGATAACCAGCAGTAACCCTCCGAAACAATTGGATGTCTTGTGTAACCCAACCCTGCTTAATAAATTGGTATTCAGACACAATAATTCAAGGGTACAAAGCTAATGGACATGCGCAGTGAGGTTGGCATTACCAAGCTGCATTATCAATAAATATGGCTGACTAAATTGGACAGTCTAAGCTGGACAGTCCGCATCCATTATCAAATCGACAGCGGCAGTTTGGACTCGGTTTACTCTCAATTCTATGATTTGTCACGCCCTAAAATAACGATTCTAGCTGGAGTTCAACCAGTAATTGCTGTATTTTGTGCAACCTTTTTCTCTTCAACGCTTGGGAGTTTTATGTATATCGGATTTGATTATGGCACCTCTAACTGTTCCATCGCGCATATGCTTGATGGACAACCAACTCCTATAGCGGTAGAAGGGGACAATATTTATATTCCGTCGACGGTCTCTGCACCTACGCGTGAATCGGTGACCGAACACCTATTTCGCTTTTGCAATATAAAACCTATCGATCAAGTTGGTGAAAGCTTGTTGCGCCGTGCAATTGCTTTCAACCAAGACGAAGGAATAGAGCTTGATCGTCGCGACATTAACTTTGGTCAGGCCGCGCTCGATCATTATCTTCAAGACCCGCAGTTTACTTATTACGTGAAATCGCCCAAATCATTTTTGGGCAGTATGGGATTACGCGACATTCAGGTGCAATTCTTTGAGGATCTGGTATGTGCCATGATGGTAAACATCAAATCTCAAGGTGAAAACCAGCTTGGACAGTCAATCGACGAGACCGTTATCGGTCGCCCTATCCACTTCCAAGGTCGAGGTGGTAATGATTCAGACCAACAAGCTGAAGCGATATTGTTACGCGCCGCAACGCGAGCTGGCTTTAAGAATGTTGAGTTTCAATTTGAACCTGTCGCAGCGGGGCTGGAATATGAAGCATCGTTAACCGAAGATAAATTGGTGCTTGTTGTCGATATTGGCGGAGGTACGACTGACTGTTCTTTATTACAAATGGGGCCAAACTGGGCTGGAAAAAATGATCGTAGCGATTCTTTAATCGCCCACTCTGGTGAGCGAGTCGGGGGTAACGATCTCGATATTCACGTTGCATTTCGCCAGTTGATGCCTGCCTTTGGTTTTGGTTCTAAGATGGTATCAGGGCTAGAGATGCCGATTACCCAATTTTGGAATCCTGTGGCGATTAACGATTTACCTGCACAAACGGATTTTTATACCAAAGAAAACTTTAAAGCACTTAAACAGCTACATAAGGACGCTAAAGATCCCGCCAAATTGGCCCGTCTAATTGAATTGCATCAAGAAATTCTAGGTCATGGCGTCGTGCGCCGAGCCGAAGAAGCTAAAATAGGGCTCTCCAAACAAGATGTATTTACTTCAACATTGGATTTCTTATCTCATGCCGTAGACGTTGATATCAATAGAAACGACATGATGGAAGCGATTGAATCCCCAAAAACTAAAATGATGCGCTTGGTTCAAGATGCGTTGGCACAAGGCGGTCGTAAACCGGATGTGGTTTATATGACGGGCGGGTCAGCTAAATCTCCTATTTTACGTCAGGCTGTTGAGGAAATATTACCTGGTATTCCTTTGGTGAGTGGTAATGATTTTGGTTCAGTAACGGCAGGATTAGCGCGTTGGGCTGAGGTGTGTTTTCGCTAGAAGATAAGCAGGACAGTCCAAATTGGACTGTCCAATATCATGGTTATTTTATTTCTGACAACCTAACTCATGGGCTGTCAAAATTGCTGATAATACGGCATCCGTTGTCACTTCGAATGGCATATTGTGAATCGTTTCATCTGGTACGCTTGATGCTGCCGCAACTTCACGTAACTTATCGATATCAATCGTTTTAACACCCAAATCAAAGAGGTTGGTTGGTAAGCCAACAGAACGGCAGAAATCAAGTACGGTATTAATTTCTTCCAGTGGTGCGTTTTCTAACACCAGTTGCGCAAGTGTACCAAATGCCACTTTTTCACCGTGATACATGTGGTGGCATTCTTCCAATTTAGTCATACCATTATGGATAGCATGAGCACCCGCAAGGCCTGAACTTTCAAAGCCGATACCCGACAATAGTGTGTTGGCTTCAATGATATTCTCTAAGGCTTTGCTTGAGAGGTTATTATCACTTGCCAATTTTGCTTTGTAGCCATCAGCAAGCAATGTTTCATAACACAGTTTTGCCAAAGCTTGGGCGGCAAGAGTTTGAGCACCGCCTGCCATTGTTTGTTTGCCAGAACGGGTATTGGCGCGTGCTTCAAAGTAAGTAGACATCGCGTCACCCATACCTGCAACAAGTAATCGAGTTGGAGCATTGGCAATAATTTGTGTATCAAGCACAACCATGTCTGGGTTTTTAGGGTAAACCAAGTATTCAGAAAACTCCCCTTCAGGAGTATAAATGACTGAAAGGGCACTGGTTGGTGCGTCAGTAGAAGCCAGTGTTGGCATGATAGATACTGGACACTCATTATAAAAAGCCACTGCTTTTGCCGTATCCAGTGTTTTACCACCACCAACGCCAACGATAACGTCAATATTCTTTTCTTTTGCTAAAGCAACAAGGCGTTCAATTTCAGGACGGCTGCATTCCCCATTAAACAAAGCCATGTGCATGTTTAGACCAGCGTTAGAGAAACTTTGATCAACTTTCTTGCCTAGTAAACCAGTCACAAAACTGTCGGCGAGAACTAACGCATTGCTCCCCATTGGTTTGATGTATTTACCCAAAGACTCGATAGAGTTCGGTCCTTGAATGTATTTGCTTGGGGAAATAATGATGTTATCCATAGGGGCCTCCATAACAGTGCTGTTGGACTGGTTCGTCCAAATCTAGATAATTGCAATAAGCGACAACACTGGTTGGTTTTATTTTAAGTGTACGCAGAACGCGAGGTAAAATTGATGTTAGTAGGGACTCAACATCAATATGGTTACCATCATACTTAGGGATGAATCGGTTTTTTGAGAGAGAGCTTATGTTTTAAAATATTAATAAAAACATAATATTATGAATAATTATAAGTATCCCTGTTCGTATTTGTTCACATCATGTTTTATTAGGGAGGAAGTAAAAGAACATACCATTTGGACTGTCCGGTCTAGGCAGCCCAAATGTGATGGTTTAATCAGTAGGGTAGCTTTGTGAAAAGGTAAAGGATTCGATCGGTTTGCGAGATTCCCATTTTAAGGTTTCTAGTTCTGGGACAGAATGAAATTCCTTTACATAACCAAGGCAAAGATAGGCAACTAACTTGCGGTTTTGGGGAGCATTGACAATAGTTTTGACGGTTTCTGGATTGATGATGCTAACCCAACCCAGGCCAAGGTTCATTGAACGAGCCATTAGCCACATATTTTGAATGGCACAAACCACACTGTATTCACCAGCTTCCGCCATCGAATTTTGCCCAAGAATCGGCTCGTTAGGCTTTTTATAAAAGACGGCGATATTTATCGGTGCTTCAAGAATACCTTCTAACTTTAACTGATGATAAAGCGCTTGTTTTTCCGTGGAAAACTTATCAGCAGCGATTTTTGTTTCGGTGGCAAAACTTTGATGAACTTGCTGTTTTATATCATTGTCTTTGATGACGACAAATTCCCAAGGTTGTGAGTAGCCCACTGAAGGACCGAGTGCCGCCGCTGTGATGAGTTCATTAATTTGTTGGTCGGAAATTGCATCGGGTAAAAAGTTGTTACCTCGAATATCACGTCTTAACAGAATGAGGTCGCGTAATGTCTGTTGCTCTTGAGAGCTAAATTGACGATTGTTCATCGACAACAAGTCCTTTTAATTATAAGTAAATGGATCGAGTGATAGTAAAAGTGAATCAGTATCTATTGATAAAATAGTGAATATTAAGTGAGGAGGGCATTAAAACAGATGATCTTCTTCGTTGTCTTTAATTTTTTGAATTTTTACTGAATACCAAATGGCAAACATCACATCAACGGGCATTAGAATAAAACTGATAATAAACAGATAAAATGCCTTTTTCATACCAGGATATAAGCTTTCCATCACATTGATTTCTGGAAAGTGTTTGGCATAGACGACAGGTAATTTACTGCCGATGGGATAGGGGAAATCGTCTTTAAAACTATCCACCTGATATTCACCTTCTAAGTTAACATCTAAAGAGGGAGAAAATCGGTATTTGATAAAAATAATATCTTTGTGGCGATGGTTTTCGTTGATTGCAATAACAGAACCCAGCGTAGAATCATAATCATAGCGAATCAATCCATACGTGAAGGCTTGCGTCTTTGAGTAGGCAATCAGTACGGCAAAGATAAAACCAACAATGACCAGCACCAATCGTCGCTGTTGCAATTTAACTAAATAGTTATGATTATCCTGATACATTTATTGAGGAGTTCCTCTGGCTCATTTTATACAAGAAAAGCAGTAAAAGTACTTATTACGCGCTGCGCCATTTGGTGTCATTGAGGTGATTTGGGCTTAATAGACAAATCCCTGTAAAATTTGCGGTCAAAGAATAACGTTAGTTTTCTCATGTTTAAAGTGTAGAAGTTAACTTTTTATTCCTCTGCTAAATAGTTCGGATGTTTTTTATGGATCACTGATTACTGATTGAGTTGTCATTGATGACATGATGTGATGTGACTGAACTATCAATTCCTATGTTATTGATTTTCATTATTTATAGTGTGAAACCGATTTCTTAATTTGTGAATTTTGCTATTAAGTTAGATCAAAAAGTTATATTTAAACTTGTCAATATTGAATCTTGATCATGTTAGCCTGTGCTCCCTTTGTGTTCTGCACACGAATTTTAGTTAGTCATCTCACAGGTTAAATCACATGAATAAGACACAAGCATGTTGGGCGACAGGTATTGCGCTTATCACGTTGTTACTTGGCGCAACTTTACTCGATAATGCATCACTGTTTCTCCGACTTCTGATGGGGCTTGCGCTTGGGTTCGCGCTTACGAAAGGATCGTTAGGATTTGCTGGTAGTGTTAACCGTGCTTATCGTCGCGGTTCAACGCAATTATTACAAACGCTAATGCTTATGTTTGTGGTCACTGCAGTCATTAATGCGGGATTACTGTTTAATGCTGATTCCGGTGATTATCGCTTATGGGTTAACCCGATTAACATGGGACTACTTATTGGTGGGGTGATGTTTGGCGCTGGAATGAGCTTGTCTAGCTGCTGTGCAACTGGGGTTATGGTTGAGATGGTTGGCGATATCCCTCGTGCGTTAACCACGTTGTTTTTCTTTGGTGCTGGCGTCTTTTTCGGCTTTCCATTACAAGCCACTCAAGGTTGGATTCGCCAAACGGTAATGTCGACTAAAAGCTATGAAGGAAAAGGTGTGTTTTTACCGGATCTGTTTAGTTGGGGACCTTTGCACGGTTACTTCTTTGCTGTTCTTGTCACAATTGCTTTTGCCCTAATCGTGGTAATGGCTGCTAAGAAATACCAACAGCGCCGTGAAGATATTGGTACTTATTACGGAGTTGATGGCGAGATGATGCGTGAACAAGTATCACGTAAAACACAACCGCAAAGCGCAGTACTGTGGAGCCAACAAAACTATCTGCGTTGGTTTGGTAATGTTTGGCAAATGAGTACTTCGGCACTCGTCATTGCGCTTATCTTTGGTGTGATGATGGTTGCTACGGGGTCTGGCTGGGGGGCTTCGACTCCTTTTGGTGTCTGGTTCGGTAAATTGTTGATGGCTTTTGGTGTCAGCTCTGCAAATATTGCGGCGTTTACTCACCGCCCTGAAGCGTTATTCAATCTACCTTTCTTTAGTCACAGCGTAAGTGTGCAAAACTTAGCGATTATGATTGGTACGTTAGTCGCGGTACTCTATTTAGGTAAGTTCTCTTTATCGTTGAAGAATAATTATACCATTCGTCATTATGCGCTGTTTGCATTGGGTGGTTTGTTGATGGGCTTTGGTACTCGTTTTGCTAACGGTTGTAATGTGGGGGCTCTCTTTACCCCTATTGCGAATTTTTCATTATCAGGTTGGGTGTTCCTAATCGTGTTACTGCTTGGCGGTGTGCTCGGTAATAAGTTGCAAGCCAGCGTACTAAAGCAATGTTAATGATGGAATAGATGAGTTGCGGTTGACGCAGTTTATAAGGCCTGATTTCGAATCCTATCGTAATCAGGCCTTTTTATTGTTCAGCTGATTTATATACCCAAATAACCTCAAGATACTGTTTCTGCGAGAATGGTTTCGCCCTTTGGGAGCTCATCAATAAACCTATCTCTGCGCCCAATCACGTTGAAAGGGAATGACCATTCCTGCCGTGATTGAACTTGACCTATGTTCGTTGATGAGGCTCTGAATCCTGCATTTTGAGGTCATTTGGGTATAGTTGGGGGCAACCAAACTAACTAAAAAGAAAAGGCGTACCAGTAGGTACGCCTTACCTCTTAAATCTCAATTACTGTTGGGTGACAACGTCAGGTTGATGAACCTGTTTTAGTAGTCGACTTGTAATCGTTCCGGCTGTCATTGCACCAGACACATTGAGAGCGGTACGAGCCATATCGATGAGTGGTTCAATCGAGATAAGCAACGCTGCAATAGTGACAGGTAACCCCATCGCTGGTAGAACAATTAATGCAGCAAAGGTCGCACCACCACCCACTCCGGCAATACCAAAAGAACTAATCGTCACGATAGCGACTAACGACATAATAAAGTGAGCGTCTAATGGATTGATGCCCATTGTTGGCGCAACCATAACCGCTAACATTGCTGGATAGATACCAGCACAACCATTCTGACCGATAGTAGCGCCAAAGGATGCGGCTAAGTTCGCAATTGCTGGTGGAACGTTAAGTTTGGTTATTTGGGCTTCAACGTTAAGCGGAATTGTTGCTGCTGAGCTGCGCGAACTAAACGCGAAAGTGAGTACCGGCCAAATTTTGGTGAAATACGCTTTAGGGCTTACACCAACGAAAGAAACCAGTAAACCATGTACTAAAAACATAATGGCAATGGCTAGATAAGACGCGACGATAAAGCCTAATAGTTTAAGAATGTCATTTGCACTTGAAGTCGCGACTACTTTAGTCATAAGAGCTGCGATACCGTAGGGGGTAAGAGCCATGACCATTTTTACTAAACGCATTACGATCGCTTGAACTGATTCAACAAATGAGCGAATTGGAGCTTCAAGTTCTTGTTTCTCAATCATTACTTTGCGAGTGGCAATGCCCACTAATACGCCGAAAATAACCACAGCAATGATAGAAGTCGAACGAGCGCCTGTTAAATCAGCAAAAGGGTTGGTTGGGATGAAGCTTACCAGCATTTGTGGAATAGTAAGATTCGCAACGGTAGAGGCCTTAGTAGTCAAAGCGGCCATCCGAGCGACTTCTCTTGACCCTTCGGTTAATCCAGCTGATGTTAAACCAAATGCCTGTGCGATAAAGATACCGATAAGGGCCGCGATTGCAGTCGTAAACAGCAATACCCCAATGGTTAACGTTGAAATCTTACCTAAAGATCCGTTTTTATCTAAACGAACAACCGCAGAGATCATCGACACTAAAACGAGTGGCATTACTACCATTTTTAGTAGTCCTACATACCCATTGCCAGCAATGGCAACCCAAGAGAGCACCTGTTGAGTGTTTGGTTGACCTTCTCCAAACGTAAATTGAAGGCCGAAACCGAATAGACTACCTAACACTAAGCCGATAAGAACTAAGCGAGATAGTGTATTGGTTTTGCTTTGCTGATGAAAAATCACCGCAAGAATGCCAATGAATATCGCTAATGCCGCGATAACCGAAAGTGACATAGTAATTCCTTATTATATTGAAGACTGTTATTTGGATGTTTCATTCTTATCACTTCATCGCTTGTAGCGAGATTAAGCGATAGGAAATATTAAGTTTGGTAAATGAGAGGCAGATCTCCCAAACTCAAGACTGCGATATGATAAACGCAAATTCTATTGATGGAATTGACAAATACACCATGGCTATATGATTTAGTTATAACTTAGTCAAATTAGTTGTTAAGAGGTCATTTGGGGATATTGTTGTCAGAATTGGTATTGACAGAAAAGCAATCAATAGCTGCGTTGCGAAAGGGAAGGAATAAAACGAAAAAAGGTCCCAAAAGGGACCTTTTCCATAAATCTTTTAGCAAGAATTATTTCACGCTAGTGATAGTACCTTTGTAACCAGTCACTTTCACGTGGATTTTCTTGAATACTACGTAGTCTTCAGTAGTGATTTCGTAGCGAGGAGCAACGATTAGATCTGCGCCAGATGCTTTAACAGCATTGTAAGCTGCAGCTGCTTTAGCAGAAGCTGATGGGTCTGCGAAAGATAGTGCACCACCTGTACCGTAATCTACGCCATCAACGAAGTGATCACCTGCACCCCATTTGATTAGGCCCATAAGAACGTTTGCAGTAGCTTCGCCAGAGATTTTTTGACCAACTTTGATGTCAGCTTTTACTGAAGATTCAACGTTTGCTACCAAACCAGAAGTTGGTTGGCTTGCATTGTAAGAAGAACAGCCAGCAAGAAGAGTTAGAGCCACTGCAGCAGCAGATAGTTTAAGTTTGTTTGTCATTTTATTTCCTAATTACCTAGTTTAAATGTGACGTTCACGTCAACAGCATGTGACGCTTTCGTAGCACTTGTGTGACGTTTGCGGGATTCATTATAGCGAACCTTAATATTTGTCCTATGGCTGCGATTATATTCTGGAATACACTTCACACTAGTTTTATTAGTGATTTATCAATTGCTTCAATTATGGGACTAATATCAAAATTTAATTTTTAATTTTATCAATTATAAGG
>NZ_WEKT01000029.1:0-56641 GCF_009874545.1 Vibrio eleionomae
GTTGTAACCAAAGATGGTTTTACATTACCGGAAACTATGTCAAAAATTTTTAGTAAAATAATGTGATTTTTATAAATAATTTCTTGAATGTTATTTGTTGGTTGCATAAATTAAGAAGAATAACAATAGCATTTGCGTAAATTTTATTAAATTTGTGACGAAAATGTATATAGGTTGTTAACTTGGGGCGAAGAGCCATTGTAGCAACACTCTTAATTGTCAGCACGTTCAAGGAAAATCATGAGTGCCAAAAATAAAATCCTATTATCAATAGGTGGTCTATTTTTTCTCGTTATTTTATTCATAGTGGGGAATGGATATTTCGCTTTTAGTAGTTCTTCAGAGAAGAACTACCAAGATAAACTCTCAATAGAAGCCAAATTGATCGCATCCGCAGCGGAGCAGCGGTTGTTACGTAATTTTGATGTGCTGATTATGGCATCTGACTCTATTGATATTGATGATAGCGGTAATATTAATCTTAAGCAGTTAGCTGAAAAGCTCAAATTTATGGAAAATCATTACCAAATCACCGAGGCATTCTACGCCCAAGCTGATGGGGTAAGTTATCGTAAAGAAGGCAAAATAGCTGATTTTAATGCGAAAGAATTACGCCGTGATTGGTTTTTAAGAGCGATGCAAGGTGAAGAACACGTTACCACTAAACCGTATGAAGCAAGAGGAAGAATGATTATTTCTCAAGTTGAGCCGGTTAAACGTAATGGCCGTGTGGTGGGTGTCATTGGTTTGAATATCGATCTCGGGGATACATCATCGTTTATTCGCACCTTATCTGAGAAAGGTCAAATATACTTAAACCGTGCCGATGGCTACATTTTGTCAGCTCATGACTCCGATGATGTAGGTAAAAATATATTTGATTTAATGCCTTCATATGAAAAATATAAAGGTAAAGAAGGTGTTGGCCATAAATATAAAAGTAATGGCAAGCAGTACTTTGTCGAAAGTTCGATTTCCGATGAGTTGGGCTGGACAGTATGGAGTTGGGAAAGCCAAGATAATATCGTTGCTGCATCCCGCTCTAACTTGAACCTGAGTATTCTGTGGGGTGCTGTTGCGTTAATCATTGCACTCATCCTCACTTATATTTCAATTACACGCCTAATGTATCGACCAATTGGCGGTGAGCCGACTGAAATCGAAGGAATGGTTAAACATGTTGCTGAAGGCGATCTGACTCAGGCTGGCACTGGCACGGGTAACGAAACCGGTATTTTGGGCGCGATGTTACGCATGATGTCCAACATGAAAGAGACCATCATGCAGATCACGAGCTCTTCAAAAGCGCTGAAAGTCGCCTCTGGCGAAATGACTGAGATTTCATCGAAAGTGAAATCAAGCTCAGAATCGCAAATGGTACAGCTTGAACAAGCTGCAACAGCATTGAACGAAATGTCGGCGTCCATTGATGAAGTCGCGCGAAATGCACTGAAAGCATCAGATGCAGCGAAAGGTGCCAACGAGCATTCAGACCAAGGTATCATAGTGGTTCAAGAGATGAACCGTAGCATCATGACGTTAGTGGATCGTATTGAAGCTGTGGTTAATGTGAATATCCAGCTTGAGAAAGAGACCCAGAGCATCGGACAAATTCTCGATGTGATTGATGGACTTTCTGAACAAACCAACTTACTCGCATTAAATGCTGCTATTGAAGCTGCGCGCGCAGGCGAGCATGGACGTGGCTTTGCTGTGGTTGCTGATGAAGTTCGCCACTTAGCCAACAAAACGAAAGAGAGTACCACCATCATTAATGAGACAATCGTTCGTTTGCAAAGTGAAGCAACTCAATCGGTTGAAATGATGCGCGACAATATGAGCGATGCGAAATTAACGTCGGATAAGTCAGAATTAGCCAATCAAGCGCTGCACGAAATTCAACAATCCGTCGGATTGATCCAAGAGATGAATACGCAAATTGCAGCCGCTGTAGAAGAGCAAAGTCATGTCTCCTCAGAAATCAGTGCAAGCGTAGAAGAGATCAATGAATTGGCACGTTCTACGGTAGACATTACGGAAAATAACCATGAAAAAGCGCAAGGTTTAACTAAGATTGCAGAAACCTTGAATAAATCTATCCAGATATTCCGCTGGTAGTTACCATCAATTAAAGTAACAGCCTCCAATTGGGGGCTGTTCATTGGCTATATCAAGCTGTTTTACGGCGCTTGTGTCTAAATAGACATAAAAATAATACCCCTAATAAACGAATACTAAGGCTGCCGCCGCCACCACCACTATAACTGCTTGTCTCAGTTAATCTCATTCCTACCGTGCTAAAACCATTAACTCCTGTATCTTATGATGATTCAATCGTAGATGTCGCTAACTTGGTGTAATCACCGTCAAAAACATTCATTTCTGATTCCGTTTCAATATCACTCAGTGGTTAAGTTTACGAATATATTTATTCGAAGTGGCATTATCCCTGTTCTTTGCTAGTTTCAGTGATAGAAAAGTAGTGATTGCTTACTGAGGGGATTCTATTGGAAATGAAAGAAATGAATCTGCAAATTAATGGTTTTGAAACAGTTTTTCGTGATTCCAAAGATGGTCTGGCGATTTTTAAAGATGGTGTTTTCGTGGACTGTAATCAGTCCATGTTAGATTTGGTCGGCGTGGAAAGAAGAGATCAGTTTATTGGCCGCACACCATTTGATTTCTCGCCTAAATATCAATTTGATGGGCGCTCTTCTCAAGAAAAAGGAATGGAATACATCAATAAATGTTTCGAAGAAGGCAGTGTACGTTTTGAATGGAACCACAAAAAATTCAATGGTGATCCATTTTGGTGTGAAGTTATCATTACCAAAATGATACTTAATGATGAAGTGGTGGTTCATGCCAACTGGCGAGATATAACAGAGAAGAAAGATCTTGAAATAAAGTTAGCAGAACAGAGAGAAGTATTTAAAACTCTGTTTGATGAATCCATGGATGGTTTGAGTATTTTTGATGGCAAGCAATATGTTGATTGTAATAAAGCATTTCTCCGCATGTTTGGTTTTGAAAGTAAAGATCAGGTGATAGGTATTCACCCCAAAGATATTTCGCCAGAGTTTCAAGCCGATGGACGGTCTTCGCAACAGGCAGCACGAGAGATTATCTACGATGCATTGGAAAAAGGGCGCAGTGTTCGCTTTGAGTGGGTGCACAGTAAAGTAGATGGTACTGACTTTTGGACTGAGGTGATCATTACTCAGGTTAAATTACATGATGTCGACGCTATTTATGCAGTAATTCGAGATATTTCTGAGAAAAAAGAGCTGGAATTTCAACTTTACGAACGTAACTCTGAACTGGACGAAACTAACCGCAACCTTGAATTAATTGTTGAAAACTTAAAAGAGACGCAAGCTAAGCTGGTTGAATCGGAAAAAATGGCCAGTTTGGGCTCTTTAGTTGCCGGAGTTGCCCATGAAATCAATACGCCAGTGGGGGTCGGTTTAATGGGCATCTCCCAATTTCTTGAAGAAACCGCGGCGGTGAGAAAACGCTATCAAAATGGTGAACTAGACGAAGCCTTATTTGAAGAATACCTCAAGAGCGCCAATGAACTGGCGACTATTGTTAATAAAAACTTAGATCGGACAGCCCATCTTGTACGTAACTTTAAACAAATAGCGGTCGATCAGACGAGTGAAGAAGATCGTGCCATTAATTTGAAAGAGTATGTCGAGGAAGTCGCATTTAGTTTGGGATCCGTGGTACGTAAAGCTAATACCGAGATTACTATTGAGTGTCGTGATGATTATGATGTTGTCACTAACCCCGGTCTCATTTCACAGGTGCTAACCAACTTAATTGTTAATTCGATTAATCATGGCTTTAGCATTAGAAAATCAGGCAATATTCATATCACCGTCAGTGAACATAGTCATACTTCATTTATGTTGAATTACCAAGACGATGGCAAAGGAATTAGTGCGGAGAATCTACCAAAAATCTTCGATCCTTTCTTTACCACTAGTCGAGGAGAAGGTGGTACTGGGCTCGGCCTAAATGTGACTTATAACATTATCACTAATGCATTGAATGGCTCGATTGAGTGCCGTAGTGAAGAGGGGAAAGGAGTCAAATTTATTATCGTTTTTGACGTTAAAGAAAGGCTTTAACCGCTGATTGAAACTAATGAGGCTATTCCTGATTCGAATAGCCTCGTTGACGGCATTCCAACACTCGGGTGTTAATCGGGATAAATATCCCGTAGCGCCATGATCTTATCGAAGTTCTCTATCGCTAAATCACAAATATCTGGATCGAAATGGAGGCCGCGTTCTTCTTTTAACAACGCAAGAATTTTGTCTGCTGGCCATGGCTCTTTGTAGGAACGTTTGGCCGCTAGGGCATCAATCACATCCGCAATGGCCATTAAGCGGCCTTCTATTGGAATATTTTCTCCTTTTAAGCCAGAAGGGTAGCCTGAACCGTCCCATTTTTCATGGTGATATAGCGCGATTCGAGCGCCAATTTGTGGCAGCGCACGTCTTGAGTTACACAATAAGTCGAAACCAACTTGAGCATGGGTTTTCATGATTTCCCATTCTTGTTCATCCAACTTACCGGGTTTATGCAAAATGCGCTCAGGAATCGCTATTTTCCCTATATCATGCATCGGTGTTGCGTGCTTAATAAGTTGAATAAATGACTCATCTAGACCTAAACGCTGAGCCAACAGTTCGCAGATTAATGAAACGCGTCGGACGTGAGCGCCAGTTTCTTTGCTGCGCATCTCAATCGCATCACCCAAAATGTACATCAATTCTTGTTGAGTGCGTTCAATATCTTCACGGCGAGTTAGGTTTTCAAAAATAATAGATATCTTAGTTAACATTACGTTTAACAGACGTTGAACGAGTTGTGATATTGGCGTATTAAACGTGACCAAAACGGCACTCTCACTATGGTCTGAAAGGCGAGTAAAACTACAGAATTGGGTGGCCTCACATACGTTCTCTTTGGTTAATAACGAATGATTAACTGGCTGTATGATCGCGTTAGAAAAAATATTGGTATCGATATCCGTATTGATTTGATATTCGTTATCCACCAAAGAAAGTTGGATTTTTTCTCGGTTACCTAACGCATTGATCGATTGGTATTGAAGATAAAAGCAAACACTGTTCTGTCCGATGAGATCTTGCACTTCTTGGCGAGCTTGAATGCAATAAGCTTCGCTATTGGATGCTTGCAAAACCCGAGTGGTGGCACTGACAACATCTTCAAGTCCTTTGCTTCCTTGTTCTACTTCTCGAATATCGCGATAGGAACGAATTGCAGAGTAAATCGTTGTTTTTAAACGAGTTGAATTGAGTTCGGTTTTATTTTTGTAGTCGTTAATATCGTAGTCGCGAATGACATCTTCTTCGGGGGCTTCGCCCGGCTGTCCGGTACGTAGAACTAAACGAGTCGTAGTATTTTTATTGCTTTCACGAATCCACTTAACTAAATCAAGGCCTGCATGGTCATCTTCCATGACCACATCAACTAAGGCAAGCGCGATATCTGAATGTTCCTCAAATAGCATTTTTGCCTCTTCAGCATTATGCGCTTTGAGAAAAACTAATGGGCGGCTATCAACGAGGACGCGTTTTAGCACCATCTCGGAAACAGAAATAACATCATCTTCATCATCAATGAGCGCTACTTTCCATGGCGGAAGTGTTTCTTCTACCTTCTCATCTTTCACTGGATCTTTCGGTTGAGATGACGCTTTTTTAGCAAATAATGGGTTTTGCATACTGTCGGCTTAATCGTATATTTGGTCAATTATCTTCATAAAAATATAGATTGCCGCTTCATGAAGCGCCACTCAGCTAACATGAATCTAATCACATTGTTGCCGTAAGTCGTTACCTGCTCATTGAGGTAATGGTAAGCACGAAGTCAGTTAGCATCGATAGTTTTGTTTAAAGTGAGAATGTATCTCACCTTAAACGCAATGAGGTCATCCCCATGATTTTGATGCTATAGCATCATGCCACCAGACACTTCTATTCGTTGACCCGTAACCCAGTCCAATCCATCACTGAGTAAAGCCGATATCGCTTTACCTATATCGTCCGCTTCGCCAACACGGCCTAAAGCGGTGACTGAGGCAACCATCGCTTGGGCTTGTTGACTGTCTCTTATTGCTCCCCCGCGAAAATCTGTCGCAATCGCTCCGGGAGCGAGCGTATTGACTCTTATGCCTTGGTTAGCAAACTCTTTTGCCATGTAGCGAGTCATGACTTCAACCGCGCCTTTTGCCATTGCGTAGGCCCCGGAACCTGGGAAGGTAAAGCGGGCAAGACCAGATGAGATGTTAACGATATGGCCACCGTTGTTAATCAATGGCAATAACGTTTGGGTAAAGAAAAAGGGGCCTTTGACATGAATATTGAGCATATCATCTAGGTCAGAAACCGTGGTTGTTTTCATCATTTGATGTAGGCCAGTTCCGGCATTATTAACAAGATAATCAAATGATTGACGTTCGAAGTGTTCACCTAAAATGAGTTTCAACTGGCGAGAGAACTCGGCAAATTTAGCCACGTCTCGAATATCACACTGCAGGGCGAAGGCTTTGCCTCCTAACTGCTCAATTTCTGTGATTACTTCTTGGGCTGCTTGCTTGTCACTATGATAAGTCACAATGATCCCTATATGATGCTTTGCTAAATGAAGCGCCGTGCTTTTGCCTAATCCGCGGCTACCGCCAGTAATAAGTGCAATCTTATTCATCGTACTTTCCTTTTAATTAGAGACTCTTTAGCTCGGGTACACGAGTGACTTTAACCAAAGTACTTAACTTGAAAAATAAGACTAATCAGATAAGACTGTTCGTATTAAATGAACAATATGAGTGACATCATGGATAAGATCGAAACGATGAAACGGTTTATTGCCGTGGCAAATACCGGAAGTTTCACTCGTGCAGCAGAACAGATGAATGTGCCAAAGTCTGCTATTTCATCATCGATCAGTCGCTTAGAGGAACATCTTCATACGCGACTCCTGTATCGTAGTACTCGTCAAGTCTCTTTAACTGAATCAGGAGAACGCTATCTCATTCAGAGTCAGCGATTACTTGATGAATTGGAAGGATTAGAAGACCAATTTCAGAGTGAAAGTTTTACTCTTTCTGGCACCATACGAGTCGACATGCCAAGCCGGTTTTTTTCTACTTTAATTGCGCCCAATTTACCAGATTGGTTTGCGCGTTATCCCAATACTCATATTGAGATTCTTGGGGCAGATTATCGAATTGATCCCATTAAGGAGCGAGTTGATTGCGTGATTCGTGGGGGAAAATTGCAGGACAGTAATTTAGTTGCAAGAGCGTTAGGTAAGATGGAAATGATCAACTGTATTAGTCCGACTTACGCGCAACAATTTGGTGTTCCCCGCACACTTGATGATCTTGCCAGTCACTATGTGGTTGATTATGCGGCAGACAGTTATCAACAACCCAATGGGTTTGAATATTATGCCCATCAAGAAAGTCATTACGTTGATGTACCCAGCTTAATCTCGGTTCGCACTACGGATGCTTATCTTGCTGCTTGCCTTAATGGGTTAGGGATTATTCAGTTACCTAAATGTGGTGTTGAACAACAGTTACGTAATGGCGATCTGATTGAGGTGCTTCCTGAGTATCGTTGTGAATCGATGTCGATGTCGGTCTTGTATGAATCAAGACATCAGCAGCCAAGGCGATTGAGTGAATTCATCGATTGGCTAACCCAAGTGTTTAAGGCCGTGAATGACTGAAGTTGGGTCGTCCACTTTATTCATTGTGTTATTTCGGTTCAAATATAAAACGAAATTCATATAAAAGGGGATTGTTCAATTGAATGGGACATGGTTGCAAGAGGCAATAATCCGTCTAATTCTACCGTGATTTTTAAGTGATAAATAATCCAAATTTCAACAACATAACTTATTGTTATGGCAAGAATGATTGGTTTTATAAATCTATTGCATTTATTACGGGTACTATTTCTTCCATTTCAGAAGTAATGTTACCCGATTTATCCGGATAATCATTAAACGGGAAGTAAGGTAAAGTATTTTCCATCAACTTACGGGAGATACGAATCATGACTGACAACAAAACAACACCTTATGCCGCACTACTTTTACGCATCACTCTTGGCATTTTATTTTTGGCACACCTTGGCTTGAAATATTTTGTCTTCACACCTGCTGGTACTGCACAATTTTTCCAATCTTTGTCACTTCCAGGCTGGTTAGCCTACGTGACTATGCTTTGGGAACTACTGGGTGCTATCGCATTGATCACTGGTTTCTACACTCGCATTAGTGCAGTGGTAATGATTCCGGTTCTATTAGGCGCGATTGTAACGGTTCACGGCCCAGCTGGTTTCTTCTTTACTGATGCAAATGGCGGTTGGGAATATCCTGCATTCTGGATCGTTGGTTTGATCGCTCTTGCATTAATTGGTGATGGCCCATATGCAGTAAAACCAACTAACTTAAAATTTGGTGAACAAAAGTAGTGATGCGATAACATCGCTGATTACACGAATTGTTAAGCGCACGCCCCATACACATTGTGAGATGTGATGGGGCGTTCTTTTTAGGCAAAATATCCGTTTACCCATCACAAATTTATACAAATAACGTTCGGTAAAATCATCCGATAAATTGTGACGTTAATCTTAAAAAAACCATTAAATAACAATAAATTTATATATTTATCAATTAACAAAGTTACGGGGTGAATTGAAATGAATTGCTCATTTTTTTGATTTGTAACAAATCTTTTCGATTGTGAATGATAATAATTTGCGATAGCATTTGCATGTTTATGGTATCTAAGGAC
This sequence comes from Vibrio eleionomae, assembly GCF_009874545.1. Taxonomy (NCBI): domain Bacteria; kingdom Pseudomonadati; phylum Pseudomonadota; class Gammaproteobacteria; order Vibrionales; family Vibrionaceae; genus Vibrio; species Vibrio eleionomae. The sequence goes on from NZ_WEKT01000029.1 coordinate 8,849, forward strand.
TTCGCATCATGTTAAAGCTGGCTCGGCTTTTTACTCTTTTGACGACATTAATAATCACGTTTTCTGCGTCCGCAGCTGTGATTGATTATCAAGCGGCTGCCGATGAAATTAATACTCGTCTTGATAAAACCCTACAGCTTTACCAAGCTGGTGATGCCGATAAAGCCAAAACCACCGTGCAGATGGCTTATTTCGAAATTTTTGAAGGCATGGAAGGCCCAATCCGGATTAACTATTCACAGAAATACGCTTATCAACTCGAAGCTAAATTTGGTGAAATCCGCAAATTAATTGCTGCGCATGCACCTAAACAACAAGTGACTCGAGAAATTGACTGGTTAAAAACGCAAGTCGCTTCCGTTCCCGATATTTTAGAATCCGGCACTCAATTAGTGGCTGAAACTCAAGATGTTCATCAAGCAAGCATTTTGCCTTATTGGCGTGAACAAGTTCTTACTATTGAACGCATGGTCAACCAGGGGTTAGCGAGTTATCGCACCTCAACCCAAGGCACAGAACAAGAGCAACAAGCAAAACGTGATAAAGCTGCTGAGCTGGTTCGCCAAGCGCAATTTGATGCTTACAAGAATTCCGATTTAGAAACGGCGATTCGTTTGAACCGCTCAGGCAGTAAAGCGGCAGACTATAACGAACGATTCAAGCATATGATTGAGCTGACTAAACAGCCATTTAACATGCAAAATTTAGTGGCGTTTGGTTACGACGTGGCTAACTTAACTCAAGATTTAAAAGACGATCTACCAGGATTGCCATCAACACGTGATTCGCAAAAACAAGCAGAGCAAGCCAGTGACAGTGTGCCAAAACAAGATTGGCAAGCAGTGATTACGGGTATTGATGCGGCGATTACACAGGCGATTAACACTTACCAAGATGGCAAGGTGACTGACGCGATGATGGCGGTGCAGGATGCTTACTTCGATCGCTTTGAAGCCACGGGAATGGAAAATGCCATTGGTGCGCGAGATACCGCATTTAAATCTGAGCTAGAAGGTTACTTCACCCGTATCGTCAGTATGATGAAAGCGGGATCATCACTGGGTGATATCCAAGGTCAACAACAAGCTCTAAGCAAAGCACTGGATAAAGGTGCTGATATGCTAGGCGAAGGTAGCCAAGGTTTCTGGGCGATCTTCATTGCAAGTTTAACCATCATTTTGCGTGAAGGGCTTGAAGCACTCCTTATCGTCGCTGCGATTACTGCGTATCTGGTTAAAAATGACCATAGCGATAAGCTGCACATCATTAAAAACTCCGTCATTGTGGGCTTAATTTGCAGTGTGATTACTGCTGCCTTATTCCAATGGTTGTTCACCAATGCGGGAGCAAGTCGCGAAATGCTTGAAGGTATCACCATGCTGGTGGCTGTGGTGGTGCTCTTTATGATGAGCTATTGGCTGCTTTCCAAAGTTGAAGCCACGCAGTGGAAAAAATATCTTGAGAGCAAACTGTCTCGTTCATTGACTGCTGGTTCTATTGCAGGGCTATGGTTTGCGAGTTTCTTGGCGGTATACCGTGAGGGGGCTGAGACGGTTTTATTCTACTACGCATTGGGTGCCGATGGTTCTGCGAGTTCGTTAAGTGGCATCTTTGGCGGCCTAGCTGTAGGGATAGTTATTCTGACCATCATCTTCTTTGTGATGCGTTACAGCGTGGTGAAATTACCACTCAAACCTTTCTTTATGTTTACCGGTGGATTCATGTATCTGATGGCCTTTGTCTTTGCTGGCAAAGGGGTATTAGAACTGATTGAAGCCAAACTCTTTAACCCAACACTGATGGATTCTGTACCGCAAATCGGATTGTTGGGGATTTACCCTTACGTCGAAACATTAATTCCGCAAGTGGTGCTGATCATCGCAGCATTATTCGCCTTAATGGTGATTCGACGTCAGGGAAAACATGCAACGTCGGTACAGCAATCAGCGTAATACATTAATTTTCATTTGGCTTACTATTCAAGGAAATAACGATAATGACTAACAAACTACTCATCCCTGCAGCGATCGCAGCCATGATGTTTGGTACGACAGCAGTGGCTGGTGAACATCCAGCAGGTGACACCGTTGAAATGAACGGTATGGAATTGGCAGCGGTTTACCTAGAGCCGGTAACAATGGAACCTCAAGGTATGATGATGGCTGCGTCTAAAGCAGACGTTCACCTAGAAGCCGACATCCACGCGCTAAAAGGCAACAAAAACGGTTTTGCTGCTGGTGAATGGATCCCTTACCTAACCATTAGCTACAAAATGAAAAACCTAGACACAGGCAAAACTCAACAAGGCACTTTCATGCCGATGATCGCGTCTGATGGTCCTCACTACGGTTCAAACGTTAAAATGCTAGGTGTGGGTAACTACGAACTTTCTTTCCACATCGATCCACCTTCTAAAGGCGGCCTGCTACGTCATACTGACAAAGCAACAGGTGTTGGCCGTTGGTACAAACCTTTTGATGTGACTTACAAGTTCAAATACGTTGGTCTGAAATAAGCCAGCGCTATGGATGAAATTAGGGTGCGTTGAATACGTAACCCAATAGAGGCGGCTTGGCCAAGCCGCCTCATCATAACAATTAGAATGTGGGCAATATGAGCTTTTATCTTTCCCAAGTCCTGTCTTACTTCTTGTTGCCAGCGGTCCTTTTCGGTGTGCTTTGGTCCGGCGCAACACAGCCTTTCTATAAACAACGTTTTTGGTGGTTTTTACTCCCCACCATCATTGGCAGCCTCACATACGCCTTTCTTCCTTATAGCCAAGTGTATATTTTAACCATTGGTATTATCTATATTGCGGTGTGTGTCCTGCTCTTGATTTACGGTCTGTTCGTGACGACGCCACGTCAATGGTTATTATTATGGCAAGGCGCGTTGGTGGTTTTGGCTGCATTTATGTGGGCAAAAGTGGCGAAGTTAGACATGATAAGCGCAACCAGTGTGATTAATACGGAACTGATTTTAAATATCTCTGCTTTGATCGGTGGATTTATCTTGGTTGGGGCTGTCCATCTGTTCTGCTCAAAAGTGTTTGAGTTACGCAGCCGTACCACCAAGCGTTTGTTCTTTTTCGTCTTAATCCTACTGGCTATTTTACCGTTATCCGGTGAGGTGCTCCTCGCCGCAATGAAACTACAAATTCTCGATTTATATCAAGGATTGCTCAGTTACGTATCGAAAGTCACTAACTTTTATTGGTTATATGCTTATGGCGTGTTGCTAATGTGTTTGATTCCGTTAGTGATGATGTTCATTAAAGAGATTAAACCGCTAAAAGCGTCAGTGAAGGCACAGTCTCAGCCGATTGAACGGCGTAAAACGCAAGCGTTATTAAATATTAAGCAACGCAGATTACGTAGCTTTATGGTCAGTTTGGTCTTAGTGTTTGCCAGCTTGTTGTATTGGGATGCGGTTGCCTCTCAGCCACCGACTCGTTCGCCCGCTAAGAGCATTCAATTAGCGGATGATGGTGCGGTACATGTGCCTATCACTGATGAAATCAAAGATGGAAAACTGCATCGTTATCAATGGATTGCAAGTGATGGCAAGGTAGTGCGCTTCTTTATTATTGACCGCTATCCCGGTGAAATGAAATTTGGTGTGGTCTTTGATGCTTGCATGTTGTGTGGCGATGCCGGTTACATTCAAGATGGCGACCAAGTGATTTGTTTGGCCTGTGGCGTGCATATCTTCATTCCATCTATTGGTAATCCTGGCGGTTGTAACCCGATTCCAATTAAGCAATGGGCACTGAAAAATAACGAAATTGTGATCAGTAAGAAACAGCTTGAATCCGGGTTGCAGTATTTCAGCGACGTGGTGAAAATCACCGTGAAAGATCCCGTTAATGGGAAATCGTTAACCAATTTAGATGCGCCATACAGCTATGCCTTTGGCGGTAAAACTTACTTCTTTACTGAAGAGGCGTCTTACGAAGCGTTCCGCGATAACCCTTGGCAATACGTAGAAAATAGTTCTGCGTTAGGAGGGAATGAATAATGTTATGGACAATGCTCCGCCAGTCTTGGCGGCATGATAGTGGTCGTAAAGTATTGGCAACCACGACCATTTTTTTAGCCGCCGGTCTGATTTCAGCGCTGCTCGCTATCTCCATTACTATTGGCGATAAGATGTCGGTGGAGATGAAAAGCTATGGGGCCAATATTGAAATCACACCGGAAGGGCAAGTTCAGTTGCCGTATGCGTTAAAAAACGCCTTAAGCACCATGGACAAAGATGATCTGTTATTAGAATCGGAATTGCCCAATATAAAAAACATCTTTTGGCGTAACAATATTATTGGTTTTGCGCCGTTTGTGCGTGGTAAAGCAATAGCCAATGGTCAGCAGAAAGTTGCCATAGTCGGTACCTTTTTTGATCAACATCTCGCTGTACCTGATGAGCCCGATTACCATACCGGTAACAAAATCATTTCCCGTTATTGGAAGGTGACAGGGCAATGGCCAAATGATGATCAGAAGCAGGCGCTAGCCGGTCAATCTCTGGCTAAAAGCCAAGGTTGGCAAGTGGGTGATACGGTTACTTTAACCAATCAAGGTCAGCCACAAACCGTGACGATTACTGGTATTTTAAGTGATGGTAGCGCGGAAGAAGAGGCGTTGGTATTGCCACTGCATATCAGCCAGCAGTTACTTGGTTTGCAAGGCCGAGTAGAAAGCATCAAGGTGTCGGCACTGACTGTGCCGGAAAATGCGTTATCGAAAAAAGCGCGTGATAACTTAGAGTCGCTTGATTCTGATGAATACGACTTGTGGTTCTGTACCGCGTTTGTCTCTTCGATTTCATTTCAGTTAGAAAAAGCGCTGAATAACGCGTCAGTAAGACCGGTTTGGCAAGTGGCCGCGTCTGAGGGCATTGTGATTCACAAAATTCAAAGCCTATTGTTTATGGTGACGTTGGCTGCCTTTATCGCCGCTTCAATGGGGATCGCGTCATTGATGACCAATGCGATTTTGCAACGTTCGAAAGAGATTGGTTTGATGAAATCGCTTGGCGCCCATAACTGGCAGGTGTATCTGCTGTTTTATGCTGAATCAATCATTTGTGGTCTGCTCGGTGGTTCACTCGGTTGTATTGCCGGGTGGGGGCTATCGAAAGTAATGGGATACGCCTTATTTGGCTCTACGGTCTCGTTCAACTGGATTATCGTACCGCTTGTTTTAGTGATTTCGGTCGTGATGACTGTATTTGGTACGTACTTCCCATCTCGTCGTATTGCTGCACTTTACCCAATAGAGGTGTTGTATGGCCGCAAATAATCGTTCAATGAAAACCTTATTGGTGATGCGTTCACTTAAATTGCGTATGCGGCGTGTGTTAGTCGTATTAGCGGCGCTCACGATGGGGGCTGCCATTGTAACTGCAATGGCGGGTGTCTATTTCGACATCAACCAAAAGATGAGTCACGAACTGCGTAACTACGGGGCGAACTTTTATGTGGGCCCGGGGACCAGCGGTTCAACCATCTCGACCCACGACTATCGCACTATGGTAAGTCAAGTGCCGAAAGGGCAACTTGTTGCGTCAAGCCCTTATCTGTATAGCATGGTGCAATCGGATCTCGAAAAAGTCGTGGCGATGGGTGTTGATTTTTCACAACTGAAAAAGCTCGTTCCGTACTGGCAAGTAAAAGGTGAGTGGATTGGCGTGTCGTTTGATAAGCGTAATGCCATGATAGGCGCGACACTGGCGAAAAAATTAGAAGTGAAAGTCGGTTCACAAGTGAGCATTATCAAAGGTCAGCACCGCCATACGTTTAACATCAAGGGGATTATCGATTCTGGTGCAGAAGAAGATAACTATCTGATTGTGAACTTGTCGATCTTACAATCTTGGCTAGATCAGCCAGATCAAGCGAACTATGCGATGTTCAGTATCGATAATGCTAAAGGCCAAGTGAATGCGTTTGCTAAAACGCTGAAATCTGCGTATCCCGATTTGACCATTCGTCCGATCCTGAAAGTCTCCGCCTCGGAAGGCAAGGTGCTGGATAAGATCAAGCTCTTGATGGGCGTGGTGGCCTTTGTCATTTTGGTACTGTCTACTTTATGCGTGAATACCACGCTAACTGCGATGATTGCAGAGCGCCGTCATGAGTTTGCACTGCAAAAAGCGTTAGGGGCCTCGCATCGTGAAATCACCCGACAAATTTTAACCGAAACCCTATTGATGACGGTTGCTGCCATCATTATTGGTTTGGGGCTTGGGTATATTTTGGCGCAGATACTAGGTCAAACGGTGTTTAGTTCCAGCATTGATCTTCGTGCGCCTGTGTTTGTTATTACCTCTGTGTTATCTATTTGTGCGGCATTAGTGGCTGCCACCATTCCCACTTTACGGGCGATGCGAGTCGATCCGGCGAAAGTGTTAAAAGGAGAATAATGTGTCTGAATTTGCGATTGAAACCAAAGGTCTAAGTAAGCGTTTTGACCAAGTAAACGCGCTCGACAACATTAATATCTCCATTCATAAGGGGGAGTTTGTGGCGATCATGGGCGCTTCCGGTTCAGGGAAAACCACTCTAATGAACATTTTGAGTTGTTTGGATACCGCAACGGAAGGCCAAGTGATTCTCGATGGACAAGATGCGGCGGGTCTCGATGAAGATGGTCGCCGCGCATTTCGCGCTGAAAAAATTGGCCTGTTGTTCCAGCAGTTCCACTTAATTCCCTACCTAACCGCGCTGGAAAACGTGATGCTCGCGCAGCATTACCATAGTGTCACCGATATTGAAGCTGCGAAAAAAGTGCTAGAAGATGTCGGGTTAGGGCATCGTATCGATCACTTACCGAGTCAACTTTCAGGTGGTGAGCAGCAGCGGGTCTGTATTGCGCGTGCTCTCGTTAATGAATGTCCGATTCTGTTTGCCGATGAACCGACAGGTAACCTTGATGAAGCGAACGAACAGATCGTACTGGATATTTTCCAACGTTTGCACAAGCAAAACCGTACCATCATCATGGTGACCCATAACCCAGATTTAGGGCGTTATACCGACCGTATTATTCGTTTGCAGCACGGTAAATATATGGGTGAGGAAGTAATGCATGCGAATTAAGCATCTTACAATGGCTGTGCTGTGTGCAGCCGTTGTTGCTTTAACCGGATGTAAAGAGCAAAAGCTCGCGATTGGTTCGCCTGCACCGGATTTGGCGGTCATGGATAACGCCCAACAGAAAATGACCTTAGAATCACTGCGTGGCCAGCCAGTGGTGGTCGAGTTTTGGTCTTCAACTTGTGGTGCTTGTTTGGTCATGATGAAAGCATGGCAAGACTACGCCGACACTCATCCCAATAAGATGCGCTTTATTGGGGTGGGTATTAAACCCTATCCTGATGATTTGCAAGCGTTTGCCGATAAGCTGAATGTCTCGTTACCACTAGGCTTAGACCAACTGGGTATTACCCAAGAAAAATACCAAGTGGTCGCTACCCCAACCACCTTCTTTATTGATAGACAAGGTGTGTTAAAAGAGATTCATATCGGATATTCACCGGGTATGGACCTTGATCACTACGTTAATCTTATTCAATAACCTGCTGATTCAATTAAGTAGAATTTATAAAAAGGATCATTCATGACTCGTTGTTCTTGGTTAAAGCAGATTAGTGTGCTGCTTTTCTCTCTTGTTTCCATGGCGTCTTTTGCTGCGCCAACGGCTCATCAGATCGAAGTCGGTCAGGCAGAAATCTTTCTACCGCAAGCGGGGGCACATGCGACTGGCTCAAAAATGACGATTTACAATCGGTCAGATAAGCCTCTGATTATTAATAAAGTAGTCGGTGAAGAGTTCAAACAGATCATGTTGCATAAAACCAAATTTGAAGGCGGTAAACGCGTCATGTTTATGGTCAAGCATCTGATTATTGGCCCACATCAACAATTGGCCATGACACCCAATACCGCGCATGTGATGTTAATGGGATTTAAGCACCCACTCAAAAAGGGCGAACTGGTTTCGCTGACGTTAATGACCAACCAAGGTAAAGTGCCCGTGATTGCTCGCGTTGCACCAATGCATTTACGTTAAGGAGGCGGCTGATGAAACCTTATAAAACCGTAATAAGTTCGCTTTTTTTGCCGTCTGTATTGTTGTTGTCAGGCTGTTTTGATGACAGTCATTCTTCTGCACCCAAAGAGGTAAAACAGGTTATTAGCAGTGATGGGGCACAACATATCAAAGACAGTGGCAAAATCGTGCATAAAGATCCACGCCGAACCTTGCTTGATGTCGCGGGGTTAGGACAAATCCACGCTAGTGCCAAGCAGATTATGCATACTTATCTGCAGCCTGTGCTGGTGGATTTTAAACAAGCGTCGGTAACAGAAAATCAAGCAGCGATTGAGGCGTTTCATCAGAGGCAGAAATCACATCAATTAACGCTCACATCAATGGCTGATGGTCAGCTGTTTGCAGGAATGAACAAACGACCAGACCAAGCCCTCATTTACCTAGTAAAACAGCCGCAAGGTGCCATCGATAAAGTAGTATTTCCTATTGAAGGAGAAGGGTATTTATCCCAGTTAAAAGGTTTTATCGCCCTCGACATCCATGATTGGCACATTGATAACATCGCTTTTTATCAGCAAGGCGAAACGCCTTCACTAGGCGGTCATATCATGACGGATCAAACGTGGTTAGCACAGTTTCACGGTAAACAGATTTACCAACAAGGTAAGCCTGTGTTTAAGGTCATATCTAAACATCCTGCGTCTTTGGATGACCATGCGATAGATGGTATTTCTGGCGCAACCAACACCAGTAATAGTGTGCAGAATTTGATTAATGATTGGATGGGGCAAAACGGCTTTGCTCCATTATTAGAGAAGATTCAAAAGCAAGCCCATCTATAAGAAGAAAGGCAGCGTGAGCTGCCTTTTTCATCATGAATTTAGTGAACTATTCCAAGCTCAAGGGCAAACTTGGCGGGCAAAGATTAACGTTCGTGCTCTGGCAACAGCGGTGGAACCGATGGCACAGTGGGGGCGTTATCAATGTCTGCTTGGGTCATTTTGAATTCTGCAGGGAATAAGTCAGGGTCAGTACGACGCGCAGGTTCAGTAGAACGCCAAGTGTATAAACAGTGTTGGCATTGGTAGACTTCCCACACATCAGGTACGGGAGATTTTGCCAGTATTTCAATATGGTCTTCACCGCAACGTGGACAAATCATTATTTATTCTCCTGTTTTTGTTTAGCAATCATCGCTTGTAATTTACCAATCCACTCTTTGGTTTCAGGCAAATCTTTTACTGGTTGGCTGTAGTTACCGCGATTGTCTGGAGCAACAGGAGTGGTGGCATCAATAATTAATTTATCGGTGATACCCGCAGGTGAAGAGCCTGGGTCTAGCTCTAGTACTGACATATTTTGTAGTTGTACTAAATCGCCAGCAGGGTTCACTTTTGAAGACATCGCCCACATCACTTGTTTGAGATCGAACGGGTCAACATCCTCATCCACCATGATCACCATTTTCACATAACCTAAGCCGTGGGGCGTAGTCATGGCTCGTAGACCAACGGAGCGAGCGAAACCACCAAAACGTTTCTTAGTAGAAATGATGGCAAGAAGGCCATGCGTGTACATAGCGTTAACCGCTTGTACTTCAGGGAATTCTGCTTTCAGCTGTTGGTAGAGAGGCACACAGGTTGCAGGCCCGATTAGGTAATCAATTTCGGTCCAAGGCATGCCGAGGTAGAGTGATTCATAAATAGGGTTAGTACGATAAGAGACTTTATCGATACGCACGACTGTCATATTTCGACCGCCTGAATAGTGCCCAGTGAACTCACCAAATGGGCCTTCAATTTCACGCACGCGACTTTCGATCACCCCTTCCAAAATCACTTCGGATCCCCATGGGACATCAAACCCTGTTAATGGGGCAGTCGCGATTGGGTAAGGTTTTTCACGCAGTGCACCAGCCATTTCATATTCAGATTGATCGTATTTCAATGGTGTGGCTCCCATTAAAGTGATCATCGGTTCGTTACCAAGCGTAATTGCAATTGGGAGATCTTCGCCACGCTCTTCAGCCTTGTTTAGATGAATCGCAATGTCATGCATTGGAATCGGTTGTAAACCCAGTTTGCGTTTACCTTTGACTTCAAGGCGATAAATGCCAACGTTTTGCTTGTCGAAGTTATCAGGCTCTAGTGGATCGCGAGAAATGGTACACGCTTTATCGAGATAGAAACCGCCATCACCATCGTTTAAACGAAACAGTGGCAGAATATCGAATAGGTTGATGTCGTCACCATCAACGGTATTTTCAGCCCATGGTGGATTATCGCGACGCTCTGGAGCAACAGGGAAATTATCCCAGCGGCGAATAAACTCAGCGATTTGATCTTTAACCGCCGTGTTCGGTGCCAAGTTCATTGAAATGGCATGGTTTTCCCAAGATCCAATGGTGTTCATGGCGACGCGTGCGTTGGTAAAGCCTTCTATATTGTCAAACCAAATCGCGGGGGCGCCTTCACCGATTCGCCCAGTCGCATTGGCTGCGGCAGCAATATCAGGTTCTGCTTTGACTTGTTCTGAGATTCGTAGCAGTTGTCCCTGCTCATCTAATGATTGCAGAAAACTGCGTAAATCATCGTACGCCATTATGTACTCCTTAAATAAGTGATAAATCGATTCGTTATGAGAGCCCTTGCCAGCGTTTCGCTTTAGGAAAGTCGAGATCAAATTGGTCTAATACGCGGGCAACAATATGATTTTTAATATCATCGATGGTTTCTGGATGGTTATACCAAGCAGGCATCGGAGGAATCATGGTGACGCCTTTTTCGGCGAGGGCGAGCATGTTTTCTAAATGGATGGTACTCAAAGGGGGTTCACGTGGTACAAGAACGAGTTTACGATTCTCTTTTAGCACCACGTCTGCGGCTCGTCCCACTAATCCATCGGCATAGCCAGCGCGAATTCCTGCGAGAGTTTTCATGCTGCAAGGGATGATAATCATACCGTCAGTTTTAAATGAACCGGAAGAGATGGCCGCGGCTTGATCTGATGAACTGTAGGTGACATCGGCAAGCGCTGCAACTTCTCGAGCTGTGTAGTGTGTTTCTAATTCAATCGTTGTTTTTGCCCAGCGCGACATAACCAAATGTGTTTCTACATCTGGAATCTCATTGAGCGCTTGCAACAGTGATACTCCTAACGGTGCACCAGTAGCACCGGTTATTCCTACTATAAGTTTCATAGAACACCCTTAATGTTCGTGTACGAACTTTAAGGGTAAGTTATGCTATCTATCAATTAAATGCAATAGGTCGAATACAAAAATAGATCGTGCACGAACTTTTTTCTGTCCACGCTCACATTTCTAGTTAGGCTACCACTCTTTTGTGAAACTTATGATAGAGTGTTGATAGTTATCAATAATCGATGAGTTGTAAAAGAATATGTATTCCAAATTAGACCATGTTGCTTTTCACCTTATGCGTAAGTTGTTTCAAGAACATACCGCAAGTTGGCAGCGTGGCATGCCTAGTCTAACGAAACCACAGTATTCTGTAATGCGAGCTGTCTCAGACCAACCAGGTATTGAGCAGGTAGAATTGATGGATGCCTCTGTCACAACAAAAGCGACGTTGGCCGAAATGTTAGGACGAATGGAAAAGCGTGGTTTAATTCGTCGCGAGCAAAGTGAGACAGATAAACGTCGCCGGTTTGTTTTTTTAACTCCCGAAGGTGAAGAGTTGCTCAATGAAGCAACGCCGATAGCCAATAATGTCGATGATGTTTACCTTGAGCGTTTAACGAAAGAAGAGCACGATGAATTTATTCGTTTGCTGAAAAAGTTAGTTACGCCTAAACATCGCGCATAATGAGACTCTTTAGATAATGGGGAGCTTCTCTACAATGATCCCCCATTTCTATGCTTTTGGTTTTCCAATTCCCTCAATACGTAGATTTCAGGGCGCTATCATTGAGCAGGTCAAGTTTAATCACGAAATGAATGCCAATATCATTAAGTATCTTGATGGCAGCGACGGTATACGAGAGGAGAACAATTGAGTGACGATTTGAATAACCGAGAAAATACCGCTTGAGAAGATAGACCTAAACGCTGACTTATTTCCAACATCGGTAGATTCGTGTTAATCAATAAATCACAGGCCTTTTTAATTCTGACCTGATGCACCACTTTGGTAAAGTGAGTGTGATTGTGTTGTAAACGTTGGTTGAGTGTCCATCGACTAATATTTAATTGGCGGCATACTTTTACTAATAACTGACTATTAGTGGTTGGTACTGGTTGCTCTATTAGCTTTTCCACCAGTTCGGCAACAATACTATCCCATGGCTCCGAGGCTTTATTGGTAAAGCATTTCTTTTTAATTTCTATTTTTTGTAGTTGGTATAAAGAATGATTAAACTGCGAGTTTTTTATGGTTAATGAATCTTTATAAACTAACATTGATTGGGTGTGATGATTATATTCACATTGATCGTTAAAAAATTGATTAAAATGATGCTGATAACTTGAAGGAACGTGACTAATGTTTATTTTTACATGTGGGATTTGGCAATAAAATCCTAATAAATTATAGATGAGAATAAAGTTGCTTATTGCACCTAAACTTAGAATATTATCAGGTTGTTCATTATCTAATTCTATTTGCCAATAATTCTGACAATATTGTAGTGTTAGGCGATTAGTATCTTCAATCAATACACGATTTTCAACAAAGTTTTGCAAGGCTGTGGCGACATCAGGGCTATTTAAACACAGGCCAATTAACTCAGGATAACGTTGCTACACAAAGTGAATTGTTTCAGGAGAATGCCTTTGTTCAATTAAGTATTCATAAAATAAGGATTTATAATTTAGTAAAGAGGTTAAAAATGCCCAATACTGTTGCTGGTTAAGTCTGCCATTATTACATTCTAATTCGTCGGTCGTTATTCCAGAATGTAACAGTATAATTTCAGGTCGAACTCCTCGTTGTTTTAGATAATCTAAAATATCGATTGCGATCCAATTAGCACAGCTTCCCACCACTGTTCTCCTGTTATTGGTAAACGTTATTTATTATTGTTTATCCTGTTGTTAAATAAATTTATAACGAATTGAAGAGAACAACAAATAGGGCGTTTGGATTTATGACTAAGCCCGCAATTCCTTCAAGATAAAATCAAAATAGTTATTAAAAAATGAAAACGAGAGCTTAGTCATAGTTATATCCAAATAACCTCAAGATGAGTTCCCGAACCGTGAGGACATTTTCGCTGAGTCAGCGCCTTGAGGTTATTGGATGATATATTATTACGGTGTGACGACACCTCCCGTTGCGGTCACGCTTATTCCTGATGGCAGAGCCATGGCATTTGCAGTGGTTGGTATCACGATCGGACGATTAACTCTAAATGTGACCGGGGTGATTTGAGAAATATCAGATGATGGGCTGATGTAAGCCTTGTAACTACCGGATGCGACGATCCATTGGTTGTTTGCTGCGTCAAAGCTGGCTAACCAGCGGGTAGGAATTACAAAGTCCAAGGTTTGACGACGACCCGGCTGCAATGTATGCGTTTTATTGAAAGCTTTTAGCTCATAGTTAGGTTTGGTTAGGCCATTTTGGGGCGCTGCTACATAAACTTCGGCAATTTCTTTGCCTGCTACATTACCGGTGTTGGTTATTGTGACACTTAATTCGACCGATCCATTTTCTTTGCTCTGCGACACGTTGTTATTCACTACTCGTGGATGAGAATAGCTAAAGTTGGTGTACGACAAGCCATAAGCAAATGGGTAAGAAACGTCGACATCATTGCTGCTGTAATACCGGTAACCAACCATAATGCCATCATCATAATAGTTAGTATCTATGGTGCCATCGTCATCTGTATCAACACCATCAAAGGAGTCAGCTGATGGTACATCAGAATATGATTTAGGGAAGGTTTGTGCCAATTTCCCACTCGGGTTTGTCACACCTGCGAGAATTTCGGCAATAGCGGTGCCGGCTTCTTGGCCTGGCATGTAAGCAAGGAGAATACTATCGACATCGGATTTCCAGGATTCAGTATCTATCACGCCCGGTACATTTAGAATCACGACCACTTTTTTCCCTTGAGCATGGAATGCTTCAGAAACTCGGCTAATAAGATCGGTTTCATTGGTAGAAAGCAAGTAGTCACCTTCAGTATCGGTGCGGTCGGAACCTTCGCCAGACAAGCGCGATAGGCTAATAACAGCAACACTGTCGGTTTTAGCTGCACGAGTAATTTGGTCGTCACTGAGCTCTGGTTCATCGCAGTAATAAATCGTACTGATGCCCAGAGAGTCTGTATCCTCGGTTCTATTTTCGCTATACCAAGTGCTATAGAGATCTTCTAAAGTACTATCCACTGTAAATTCTGCCGCTAACCCATCTGCAATGTTGATGGTGTGTTCACTGTGCACATCCCCACTACCTGTTCCGCCTTTACGGGTCGTGTATTGAGCGATACCAAATGATGCGACGGTTTGACCACTGTAAAGAGGCAATGTAGAAGCATCGTTTTTCAACAACACCATACTTTCTTCTGCTGCCTGTTTGGAAAGCGTTGCGTGTGCATCTAAATCCGGTGAATTACTTGGTGTTTCTTGGATAAATGAAGGGGTTTTGATCATTTGCGTCACGATATGAATCGCATTTTCAGTAATGGTTTTTTCAGTGAGCGTACCTGCTGAGTAGGCTTTTTCTAAGACGCTCAACTGCTCTTCACCGCTGACTGAATTAGTGCCGCCTGGTTGCAACAGATCGTTGCCCGCATTTTCTTGGTCTAACGCGCTGTCACCGGCATACCAATCACTCATCACTAATCCTTTAAATCCCCATTCATTGCGCAGGATATCGGTAATTAAATCATGATGTTGCGATGTATATGTTCCATTTACTTTATTATAGGACGTCATTAACGCCCAAGGTTGTACTGTTTCAACGGTATCTTTAAACCCACGTAAATAAATTTCACGCAGCGCACGAGGTGAAATAATATTATCCACGTTCATTCGATTGGTTTCAGAGTTATTGGCCACAAAGTGCTTGATGGTGACGCCAACCCCTTGCGATTGAACCCCTAGCGTTTCTGCCGCGGCTATTTTCCCAGCGACCAGAGGGTCTTCAGAAAAATATTCAAAATTTCGACCGTTAAGTGGATTTCGCTGAATGTTCATTCCTGGGGCTAGCCAAAAATCAACGCCATACGCACGCGCTTCTTCTCCGACCGCTTCACCTACTTTTTCAACGAGTGCGGTATCCCAACTAGACGCGAGTAAAGTGCCAACCGGGAAAGCGGTTGCGTAATAGGTTCCGGAATCATCATCGCGAGTAGGATCAATACGAATCCCAGCTGGGCCATCAGACAGCACGGCGGCAGGAAGGTTGATGCCATTATCTTCATCAGCAAGACCATTAATGTATCCAGCAGTGCCTTCAACCGTTTTTAATGCATTGTTGCCATCGTAGCCGTAACCGGGGCCAACTAGGATCGTGAGCCGTTGAGTTATACTCATTTTTTTGACGATTTGGGTGGCTAACATTTCGGGAGTCACTTTCTGTCCATGATCAGAATGGTGAGCCGCTATAACCGCTGGAGAACATGCCAAGGCAAGTGCTGCAGCGACCGCACTAAGCGGAAATAGTGAGGTGACAGATTTCATTGTTCTATCCTTATTTATTTGATTTTTAATAATTTATGTCAGAGGGGTAGAGAGGTGATGGTTCATGAATAGCAGCGCCCTCTAACTGCTATCTCAAGCTGACTGTAGACCAGTTAATACGCGATTTTTGTGCTGTGGGGTGGCAGTTTTTTGCTTTTCGGTGAAATCGTATGTTCTGGAAGTAAAATCAAACAAATGCTCGTTCGAGTAAACGCTTGAGGCTCTGGAGAATCGTGACTTCATTATGTCGCAAATCGACCTTCCCTAGACGCTAATAAACAGTTCTCCGAATGGCTCTGTCTATAACATCTTAATTACACCAAGGGAGAAAACGACGGCAATAACAACGTCGGCATGGAGAGATAAGATGTTTACAAAAGACGATTCGATTGAGGGATTCGATGACGCAATATGGCAGGCAATGCAACTTGAGGCGACGCGTCAAGAGGAACATATCGAGCTGATTGCGTCAGAAAACTACGCAAGTCCTCGGGTTATGGAAGCTCAAGGTTCCGTGCTAACTAATAAATATGCCGAAGGATATCCAGAGAAGCGTTACTACGGTGGGTGCGAATATGTCGACCAAATTGAAACATTAGCCATGGAGCGGGCATGCCGTCTTTTTTGTGCCGACTATGCAAATGTGCAACCGCATTCCGGCTCACAAGCGAACTCTGCTGTCTATGCCGCATTATGCCAACCTGGTGACACTATTTTAGGGATGAGTTTAGATCACGGTGGTCACCTCACTCACGGAGCAAAAGTGAGTTTTTCCGGCAAAATCTACAACTCGGTTCAATATGGAATCACACCTGATACAGGCGAGATCGATTACGCTCAAGTTGAACAGCTCGCGTTAGAACATCGGCCTAAAGTGATTGTGGCTGGGTTCTCTGCTTATTCACGTAAAGTCGATTGGGCTAAATTTCGAGAAATTGCGGATAAAGTCGATGCTTATCTGTTTGTCGATATGGCGCATGTGGCTGGGCTTGTCGCCGCGAAACTTTATCCCAATCCCGTGCCATGGGCTGATGTCGTCACAACCACAACTCATAAAACCCTGCGAGGACCTCGGGGTGGGCTAATTTTGGCTCTAGAAAACCCTGAATTAGAGAAAAAATTAAATTCGGCCGTGTTCCCAGGTGGGCAAGGTGGGCCTTTAATGCATGTGATAGCGGCAAAAGCGGTCGCCTTTGCAGAAGCTCTGCAACCAGAATTCGTTGCTTATCAGCAGCAGGTCATTATCAATGCGCAAACTATGGCTGAAATACTGGCTGCGCGTGGCTATGACATTGTTTCCAAT
Organism: Vibrio eleionomae; assembly: GCF_009874545.1. Classification (NCBI taxonomy): domain Bacteria; kingdom Pseudomonadati; phylum Pseudomonadota; class Gammaproteobacteria; order Vibrionales; family Vibrionaceae; genus Vibrio; species Vibrio eleionomae. The sequence continues at coordinate 25,854 of NZ_WEKT01000029.1, forward strand.
GGTACAGATAACCACTTGTTCTTATTAAGTTTAGTTAAGCAAGGATTAACCGGTAAAGCCGCCGATGCCGCATTAGGTCGCGCTAACATTACCGTGAATAAAAATGCCGTACCTAACGATCCTCAATCACCGTTTGTCACCTCTGGATTACGTATCGGTTCCCCAGTGATAACGACCCGTGGATTTAAAGAAGAGCAGTGCACTCTGCTGGCCGGTTGGATCGCTGACATTCTTGATGTCCTCGATAACCATGAATTATTGGAAGAAAAAATCCAACAAGTGAAGTCTCAGGTCATCTCGTTATGCGCAGATTTTCCTGTGTACCGCTAAGCCCGGAAAGGAAACTAGGAGAACAATTATGGAACGTTATTCGGGATTTGGGCTGTTAAAACATAGCTTTGGTTATCACGAAAACTGGCAGCGTCTATGGAGAAATCCACAGCCGAAGAAAAAGTACGACGTCATCATTGTTGGCGGCGGTGGTCACGGCTTAGCAACGGCTTATTATCTTGCGAAAGAACACGGTATCACCAATGTTGCAGTGATTGAAAAAGGGTATTTAGGGGGCGGTAACACCGCGCGTAATACCACGATTGTACGCTCAAACTACTTATGGGATGAGGCCGCCAATCTTTTTGAACACTCTTTAAAGCTTTGGGAAGGGTTATCGCAAGATTTGAACTACAACGTGATGTTCTCTCAGCGAGGCTGTTTGAACGTAGGTCATACCTTACAAGATATGCGTGATATTGAACGACGTGTGAACGCCAACCGTATGCAGGGCATTGATGGCGAAGTGTTGGATGCCAAGCAAGTAAAAGAAATTGTCCCTGCGATGGACATTTCACAAAATCGCCGTTATCCGGTGATGGGAGCATCATGGCAGCCGCGTGCTGGTATCGCTCGTCATGATGCGGTCGCATGGGGTTTTGCTCGGGGTGCGGACAGCATGGGGGTTGATCTAATTCAACAGACGGAAGTGTTAGGTTTTGAAATTGAAGATGGCACGGTAGTTGGGGTGAAAACCGATCGCCATGGCGTGATCAAAGCCGATCGTGTTGGTTGTGTTACCGCTGGACATTCAGGCGTCATGGCAAAACGCGCGGGCTTCGAAATGCCGTTAGAGTCTCACCCCCTACAAGCCCTCGTTTCTGAACCGATCAAACCCGTCTTCGATACTGTCGTTATGTCTAATCATGTACACGGCTATGTCAGTCAATCGGATAAAGGCGATTTGGTCATTGGTGCGGGTATTGATGGCTACAACGGCTACGGTCAACGTGGATCTTATCCTACGATTGAACACACTATCCAAGCCATTGTGGAAATGTTCCCCATATTTAGTCGGGTACGTATGAACCGTCAATGGGGTGGGATTGTTGATACCACCAATGATGCTTGCCCAATTATCACCGACACCCCCGTTGATAATCTGTTCTTCAATTGTGGTTGGGGAACGGGTGGATTCAAGGCAACGCCAGGGTCTGGCAATGTATTTGCCGCAACGCTAGCAAAAGGGGAACTGCATGAGTTGGCGAAACCGTTCTCAATGTTTCGCTTTCATGATGGTTCACTGGTTGATGAGCACGGCGCGTCTGCGGTCGCACACTAAGCTAAGGAGAGCAAAATGTTTCATATTTATTGTCCCTATTGCCAAGAAATGCGTAGTGAAGAGGAATTTCATCCCCACGGCCAAGCACATCTTGAGCGTCCGTTAGACCCTGATAATTGCAGTGATAAAGAATGGGGTGAGTTTCTCCATTTTCGTACTAACCCAAAGGGGCTTCATCACGAAATGTGGCACCACTCGGCAGGATGCCGTAAGTATTTCAATATCGCTCGTGATACCGCGACGTATGAAATTAAGCAGGTGTACAAAATGGGTGAAAAGCCCCAACCCGCTGAAGAATCGACCCAAGGAGTGGAATGATGAGTCAACCCAATCGATTAATGTCTGGTGGACGTATTGAACGCGCCAAACCACTCAGTTTTACCTTTAATGGCAAACAATATCAGGGTTTTGAGGGCGATACTGTTGCATCTGCTTTATTGGCGAATGGTATCGATATCGTCGGGCGTAGCTTCAAATACAGTCGTCCACGCGGAATTATCGCCGCCGGTCCTGAAGAGCCAAACGCGATTTTACAAGTGGGCGCAACAGAGGCCACCCAAATTCCTAATGTGCGTGCAACTCAACAAGAGTTGTACGAAGGTTTGGTTTGCACTTCAACCAACGGTTGGCCTAATGTTGAATCTGATGTCATGGGACTAGTTGGTAAGGTAGGCGCGGGACTAATGCCTCCAGGTTTTTACTACAAAACCTTTATGTCACCTGCCAAAATGTGGCCAACGTATGAGAAGTATATTCGTAAAGCAGCAGGCTTGGGACGTTCACCAACCGAAGCCGATCCGGACATCTATGATCATATGAACCAACATTGTGATCTGTTGATCGTGGGGGCGGGGCCAGCAGGGTTAATGACCGCTTTGTGTGCTGCCCGGGCTGGCGCGCGAGTGATTATCGCTGATGAGCAGAATGAATTCGGCGGTAGTTTATTATGTGGCGACCAAGTGATTGATGGTAAGCCAGCGCTGGATTGGGTGGCTGACACTATCGAAGAGCTGGCGGGTTATCCAGATGTGACGATGCTCAATCGTGCGACGGTTAATGGCTACCACGATCATAACTTTTTAACCATTCATGAACGTTTAGCCGATCATCTCACCGATTTTGTCGGGCGTGACAAAGCTCGCCAGCGCATTCATCGTGTCCGAGCTAATTGGGTTGTGCTCGCCACTGGCGCGCATGAACGTCCATTGGTTTACGGTAACAATGATGTTCCGGGTTGTATGCTTGCTTCTGCTGTGGCTACTTATATCAATCGTTATGCTGTTATACCCGGTTCTAGTCTTGTACTAATGACGACTAACGATAGTGCCTATCAAACCGCTCTTGATTGGTTCTCAGCGGGTAAGCCCGTTAGTGCTATTGTCGATACACGCCAAAGTGTGTCGGGGGATTTGATTGATAAGGCGCGAGCCTTTGGGATCAAAATCATTACAGGCAGTGCCGTTATCGATGTGACAGGAACGAAGCGCGTTCAAGGCGCTGTGGTTGCTAAGCTCAACGATGCGGGTGACCAAGTTATTGGAAAATCGGAAATTATCGCTTGTGATACCGTCGCAAGTTCGGGGGGTTGGAGCCCTGTTGTCCACTTGTCTTGTCACTCTGGTAGTCGCCCAGTCTGGGATGAACAAGCGATTGGGTTTGTGCCTGGAGAAACCATTCAACGACAGCTTACTGCAGGTTCAATCAATGGATTGCAGACTCTCGCAGAGGTTATCGAACAAGGGTTTGAAGTTGGCCAGAGTGTTGTGAAACGCCTCAATTTTGCTAGCAGTGTGATGAGCTGTCCTAAAGTGTCATCTCCTAAGGTGGGGCAACCTATGGCTCTATTCCATATTCCGCACACAAAGCCCACCTCGCGTGCTCCAAAGCAATTTGTAGATTATCAGAACGACGTAACTGCTGCGGCCATTGAGTTGGCAACCTTAGAAGGGTTTGAATCGATTGAACACGTTAAACGTTATACCGCGTTAGGCTTTGGTACCGATCAAGGGAAAATGGGTAATATCAATGGTATGGCCATTGCCGCCAAAAAGTTAGGGCAGACCATTCCACAGACAGGAACCACCATTTTCAGGCCCAACTATACTCCCGTAACCTTTGGTGCGATTGCTGGGCGTAACTGTGATGAACTATTTGATCCGCTGCGTTATACCGCGATGCATGAATGGCATGTAGCACATGGGGCAAAATTTGAAGATGTGAGCCTTTGGAAACGTCCTTGGTATTACCCTAAAGCAGGTGAAACCATGCAAGAAGCGCTCAATCGCGAATGTAAAGCCGTGCGCTCAAGCGTCGGTATTATTGATGCCTCTACGCTGGGCAAGGTCGATATTCAGGGGAAGGACGCGCGAGAATTTATCGGTCGCATCTATTCCAATGCTTGGGCTAAGTTGGGGGTAGGTAAATGCCGTTACGGCGTAATGTGTGGTGAAGATGGAATGGTTTTTGATGATGGGGTGACTTCTTGTCTAGGCGAGAACCATTTTCTCATGACCACAACCACCGGTGGTGCTGCTCATGTGCTTGAATGGCTTGAACTTTATCATCAAACCGAATGGCCCGAGTTAGAAGTTTATTTCAATAGTGTAACCGATCACTGGGCAACCATGACATTGGGCGGTCCTAACAGCCGCAAGCTGTTGGCAGAACTGACCGACATCGATCTCAGTGGTGATACCTTTAAGTTTATGGATTGGAAAGAGGGTAAAGTGGCCGGAGTGCCTGCTCGGGTATTTCGTATCTCCTTTACGGGTGAACTGTCGTTTGAAATTAACGTGCAAGCTAATTACGCCCAATATGTGTGGGATAAACTCTTTGAGCATGGCGAGAAGTATCAACTTACGCCATACGGCACCGAAACTATGCACATTCTGCGTGCTGAAAAAGGCTTTATTATCACAGGTCAGGATACCGATGGTTCCGTCACTCCATATGATTTAGGAATGGCGTGGTGTGTTGGCAAAAACAAGCCCTTTAGTTTTATTGGCAAACGGGGTATGGCGCTTGAGGCTAATGCACGCTCCGCTCGAAAACAACTTGTTGGTTTGAAAACCCTAGATCCCAAGGTGATTTTGCCAGAAGGCGCTCAAGCGGTAGCTAATCCCAATCAACCCATTCCAATGACCATGCTTGGTCATGTGAGTTCAAGTTATTGGAGCGCGAATTTAGACCGAAGTATTGCCATGGGATTCATTATTGATGGTCAAAATCGCATGGGGGAAAAGGTGTATTACCCATTAGTTGATGGCCGAGTTATCGAAGCCGAAATCTGTAGCCAAGTCTTTTTTGACCCAGAAGGAGAGCGTCAACATGTCTGATGTACTTTCACCTGAAAAGAAATTAACACCAGTAACAACCCTCGTTGCCGTGATGGATCAATATTCAGAAACGCCAGCTCAATCGCCTATTTCTGATAGTCAAAAAAAGGGAATCGTGCAGCCTGCTACTCGCCAATCTGGTGTTGTGATCAAAGAGCTTGCTCTGATGGGACATTTGATTATTCGCGGCAATGCCGATAATGAGGTATTTGTTGAAGGTGTCACTAATGTTCTTGGGTTGGCACTGCCGACTAAACCGTTGACGACCGCTGCCAATGATGTGACCAGTATCTTGTGGTTGAGTCCCGATGAATGGCTAGTGCTGTCATCAGCAGATATGTTGTATGACATTGAAGTCGCGCTTCGCGAGAAGCTAACCGGTCATTTTTCTATTGTGAATCAAAGTGGTGGACAAACCGTGATTGAGTTAACGGGATTAAACGTTGTTGAGGTGCTAAAAAAGAGTACCTCGTTGGATGTTCATCCTAATTCTTTTCCGGTCGGCAAAGTCGCGGGTTCGTTGTTAGCGAAAAGCTCCGCAACGTTCTACCACTGCGGTGAAAATCAGTGGCGTTTAATTGTCAGACGCAGTTTTGCGGATTACATCTGGCGTTGGTTGATAGATGCCAGCAAAGAGTTCGGCCTCACGATTGAAAAATAATAAAGAAGCCGAGCGGCTACTTCACACTGCTCGGCTTATTTTTATGGAGCAGGTTATATGCAGACCACCCATTCTGGAACTTGGATTTTTACTGGCAGTTGTTCAAGCCAGCTCGGAACGGTCGATGTAGTGACTCGATACATGGCGGAATCAGGGAATTATATTAACGAAATACATTCTTTTGATGACCGAGTGCAAGGGATGTTCTTTCTGCGTATCGAATTTACGCCGCCGAGTGCTGATTTCTCCGTTGCTCACTTTAACGATGAGTTTGTCGAGCGGGCCGCTGAATTTGATATGACTTGGGCTCTTTCCCCAGCAGCCAAGAAAGAGCGTGTTGCCATACTGGTATCGAAATACGATCACTGTCTTAATGATCTTCTGTTCCGTGTTCGAACTGGGCAGCTCAATATTGATATTCCCGTGATCATCTCTAACCATCCTGATCTCGAGCCTCTGGCTAAATGGCATAATATTCCCTACTACCATTTACCGATTACACCTGATACGAAATTGGAACAGGAGCAGCAGATTCTCGGGCTACTTGCTGAATATCGTATTGATTTAACAGTACTTGCTCGCTATATGCAGGTGCTTTCTCCATCCATGTGCCAACAACTGGATGGTAAAGCGATCAATATTCATCATTCACTGTTACCTGGATTTAAAGGGGCTCGCCCATATCATCAGGCGTGGGAAAAAGGTGTTAAGATGGTCGGTGCTACCGCGCACTATGTGAATAATGACTTAGATGAAGGACCGATTATTACCCAAGGAATTCAGACGGTTAATCACGCACTGTATCCTGAACAGTTGATCTCTAAAGGGCAAGATATAGAAAGAATTACCCTCTTTAATGCGGTTCGTTATCACGTTGAAAAGAGAGTCTTTTTAAGTGGAAAACGCACCGTTGTGTTTGATAATTAACCTCGATAAAGGATCGATCACTTAGCAATGGGAGGGTAAACCTCCCATTTCTTTTACTGGTCGCGAAAAGGGTCGACATTAGTGGTGCAAATGTCGTTTCAGAGCTCTAAAGGTAACGCCGCTTATTCAATAATCGCTAGGTGTGAGCATTAACTCTTTGGAGCTGTTATGAACATCAGCGTATTTGATTTGTTTAAAGTGGGAATTGGTCCGTCAAGCTCCCATACCGTTGGACCGATGAAAGCGGCCTATCTTTTTGTCCAAGAGCTGCAAAAAGCCGATCTGCTTGGACAAGTTGAAGCGGTGAATATCACGCTATTTGGATCGTTAAGTGCAACGGGTGTCGGTCACAGCACCGATAAGGCGGTGATCATGGGGTTAATGGGCTATCAACCCGACATGATTGAACCGGCCCTGATTGATCCTGCCATTCAAGCTGTCCTAGAAACCCATTCATTAATGCTAGCCAATAAGAGAACCATCCACTTTGATTGGCAAATGGATCTTATCTTTGATCCGCAAGTACTGGATTATCATCCTAATGCCATGACGTTAACTGCCTATGATTCAACGCGCAGAGAGCTTAAACAGAAAACCTATTATTCTGTTGGCGGTGGGTTTGTGCTTGATGAGCTGGATATTGCCCATACGAATCAAGAGCCCATAATGGTCGATATACCTTATCCTTATCGTAGTGGTGAGATGTTGCTAGACATTTGCACGAAACATCAGCTGCGAATTAGTGATGTGGTATTACACAATGAACAAGCACTATGTCGCGAGTCAGATGTTAAAGCATCCATTTATCAATTGTGGAAAGTAATGCAAGAATGCATTGCTAACGGTATTGAAAATACGGGAATTTTGCCTGGTGGTTTACAGGTAAAACGCCGCGCGGCCTCTTTGCATCAAGCGCTATTACAAGCCTCTGAACATGATGTGATTTATTCCACTTTAAGTGGCATGGATTGGGTCAATTTATTTGCTCTCGCGGTGAATGAAGAAAATGCCGCGGGAGGACGTATGGTCACCGCTCCCACCAATGGTGCCGCGGGTATTATTCCGGCGGTGCTGATGTATCACATGCGTTTTCATGCGAATGCAAAGCCAAAAGATGTGGTGACATTTTTCCTTGCGGCAGCCGCGGTGGGCTCGCTGTGTAAAATGAATGCCTCAATCTCAGGGGCCGAAGTGGGGTGTCAGGGCGAGGTCGGTTCGGCTAGTGCAATGGCTGCTGCAGGGTTAGCGGAAGTGTTAGGGGGCACGCCAGAGCAAGTTGAAAATGCGGCGGAAATCGCCTTAGAGCATAACCTTGGCCTAACTTGCGATCCTGTTGGTGGATTGGTTCAAGTTCCATGCATTGAACGTAACGCGATTGCTGCTGTTAAATCAATTAACGCAGCGAATATGGCATTAAGAGGTGATGGACAACATTTCATTTCGTTAGATAAAGTGATTAGAACTATGCGAGATACTGGTCGAGATATGCAAGATAAGTACAAAGAAACCTCCCGTGGTGGTTTAGCCGTTAATGCCATTGAGTGTTAATGAATGTGAGTGATGGTTACAGCTGTGTTGGGAAATATAATGCATTGTTGCATAACGGTGCAATTGAGCAAATTTGGTGCTACCTACAGGGATTATTTTGGTGAAAATTGGCTCAAATTAGGATAGAAGAATGGAAACGACTGAACATAATTTTCAGACTGTCCATAACAAGTTGCTGAATATTGTGTAGTTGATTGCATAGGTAACAAAAATTTAATAAAGAGTAAATATTGGGCGCATTAATTGCAAAACAGATTGAGCTCAACGGCTAAAAATTAAGCATCGAGAGTCTACCTAAAATAAATCTCCAACAATCTTCAAATGCAATGGAGTGCGTCATGTCAAAATCAATCAATGCCCCTGATGAAAAACCCAAAAGGGAAGTGAACCGGATCGGTTTTTTATTGCTGAATAATTTTACTATGTTAGCGCTTGCCTCTGCCGTGGATCCACTGCGGATGGCAAACCAATTAACCGGTAAAACGTTGTACGATTGGTACGTTATTAGTGAAGATGGTAACAAGGTGAAAGCGAGTGATGGGATTACGGTCAATCCTGATACGGCGATGAGTGATGCACCGCCTTTGGACACGCTAATTGTAGTCGGTGGCGTGAACATTGTGCATAGTTATACGCGTCGCCAAATTGGTTGGTTGCAATCGCTATCACGTAAGCATGTTCGCCTGGGTGGTGTTTGCACTGGGCCTTATCTTTTGGCCGAAGCGGGCCTACTGGATGGTTACCAGTGTAGCGTACATTGGGAATGTTTAGCCACTTTGCAAGAGCGACATCCACGGGTGAATTGCTTAAATCATCTGTTTGTGATTGATCGTGATCGCATGACTTGTAGTGGTGGTTCAGTACCATTGGAGATGATGATCACTATGATCCAAAAGGATTTTGGACGTGAGTTAGCGGCCAGCATCTCAGAAATGTTCATCTGTGATAGGGTTCGTGGTGAAAATGATTACCAACGAGTCCCACTGAAACATATGTTAGGTACCGCTCAGCCGAAATTAGTGGAAGCCATTACGTTAATGGAAGCCAATATTGAAGAAGTGATCGAGCTCGATGAGCTAGCCTCTTACGTTGGATTATCTCGCCGTCAACTAGAGCGGTTATTTCAAAAATACCTGCAGTGTTCCCCTTCAAAATATTACCTCAAGTTACGCTTGTATCGAGCTCGTCAACTTTTACGGCAAACCACGATGTCGATTATCGATATCGCTACTGCTTGTGGATTTGTCTCTTCGCCTCACTTTAGTAAGTGTTATCGCTTGCACATTGGTATTTCGCCTAAAACTGAACGTATTGGTTCACAAGGTGGCGTTTTAAGTACTCATGGACCGATGCCAGTGTTAACCAATACTAATGTGATTCCAATGATTGATGAAACGATGCCGCAATGGCGTTCATCACAGGCACTTTTCGAAGCTCAAAATGAGCCTACGTACGGCTCAGTCTCCATATAACGCATAGTTAAGCTGTTAAAAAGCGTCGTCCTTAGTGGCGGCGCTTTTTTCGTATTTTGGCTGCGCAATGGGAATTTTAGATGCCGTTTTCAGAACAGTGTTGCTATTCCGTAATACCTATTCTGGTTAGTAACAGGAAACAACACGAATAGGTGATGAGATGAACGCAACGGATTTGCATGAAGATGCTATCGTCATTGACGGCTTAGTCATTGCGAAATGGGAGAGGGCACTATTTCAAGATATGCGTGAAGGCGGTTTAACTGCGGCTAACTGTACGGTATCGGTGTGGGAAGGCTTTCAAAACACCGTCGACAACATTGTCGATATGAACAACTTACTGGAAGAGAACAGCGATTTAGTCTTGAAAGTAAAAACCACAGCCGATATACGCCGAGCTAAGCAAGAAGGTAAAACAGGCATCATGATGGGCTTTCAAAACGCCCATGCTTTTGAAGATCAATTAGGTTATGTACAAGTCTTTAAAGACTTAGGCGTCGGCGTGGTTCAAATGTGTTACAACACGCAAAACCTAGTCGGAACGGGCTGTTATGAACGTGATGGTGGCTTATCAGGGTTTGGTCATGAAATCGTGGCAGAAATGAATGACGTTGGCATGATGTGCGACCTTTCTCATGTAGGAGGGAAAACGTCCCAAGAAGTGATCCTTGCCTCGAAAAAGCCTGTTTGCTACTCACACTGTTTACCCAGTGGCTTAAAAGATCATCCCCGCAATAAATCCGACGAAGACATCAAATTTATCGCTGATCATGGCGGTTTTGTTGGCGTCACCATGTTCGCTCCTTTCCTCAAAAATGGCATTCACTCGACTATCGATGATTACGTAGAGGCGATCGCTTACATCTTTAATTTAGTGGGCGAAGACCATATCGGTATAGGCACAGATTTTACCCAAGGACAAGACCAACCCTTCTTCGAATGGCTTACGCACGATAAAGGTTATGCCCGCCGTTTAACGAATTTTGGCGAAATCATTAATCCAGAAGGCATTCGCACCTTAGGTGAGTTTCCTAATTTGACGGCAGCCTTGCTTAAACATGGTTTTAGTGAGTCGCAAGTGCGCAAGATTATGGGTGAGAACTGGTTACGTGTTTTAGGTGAAGTTTGGGGCGAATAGCCAACTGGAATAACGACAGGACAGATTAAGAAAGGGAGAATTCGATATGACCACACATGCACCTGAATTGCCTATTGTCGTCGATGATGACACCGGCGTTTGGACCACCGACGCACTGCCGATGCTCTATGTACCACGACATTTCTTTGTCAACAACCACATGGGGATTGAAGCAGAGATTGGCGCCGAACGTTATGCCGATATTCTGTACAAAGCGGGATACAAATCCGCTTACTATTGGTGTGAAAAAGAGGCAGAAGAACACGGTTTAGTAGGACGTGAAATCTTTGATCATTACATGAAACGCTTATCGCAACGTGGCTGGGGATTTTTCATCACGGAAGAGTTAGATATTGAAAAAGGCCAAGCGCGAGTAAGGCTTGAGAACTCGTGCTTTGTTTATCAATACGGCAAAGTGAATCGGAAAGTGGATTACATGTTCACTGGATGGTTTGCCGGAGCACTTGATCAAGTTGCTCAAAGCATGGGCTTAAGCGTTAAAACGCGCGCGATTCAAACCCAAAGCGGCGCTGAAGAAGGCTGTGATTTTGGCCTATTTGAAGTGACCCCTATTTAATAAAAACAGCGCTTATAACGATTAAAAAAAGTCAGCATTGTCAAGGAAGACAGCCCTGCGCTTTGATAAAAGCGAGGGCTAGTGCAGAGGTGAAGCATGTCCCAGTTCGATATTCTGTTCCAACCATTAAAGATTAATAACACCACCATTCGTAACCGTATTGTCAGTACTGCACACGCCGAGGTGTACGCGACTGATGGGGGGATGACGACCGAACGTTATGTCAAATACTACGAAGAAAAAGCCAAGGGTGGATGTGGCTTATGTATTTGTGGCGGTTCGAGTGTGGTTTCTATTGATAGCCCGCAAAGCTGGTGGAGCTCGGTGAATCTTTCCACCGATAGAATCATTCCCCATTTCCAAAACTTAGCCGATGCTGTCCATAAACATGGTGGCAAGATCATGATTCAGATTTCGCATATGGGGCGACGCTCACGCTGGGATGGAGAAAACTGGCCGAACTTGATGTCACCATCGGGGATTCGTGAACCCGTGCATCGTGCGACATGTAAAACCATCGAAGTCGAAGAAATCTGGCGCGTGATCGGCGATTTTGCTAAGGCGGCCGTGCGCGCAAAAGAAGGCGGGTTAGACGGCGTTGAACTCTCTGCGGTACACCAACATATGATTGACCAATTTTGGTCGCCACGTGTCAATAAACGCACCGACGAATGGGGTGGTTCATTTGAAAACCGTATGCGCTTTGGGATGGAAGTGTTAAAGGCAGTACGTGAAGCCGTTGGTCCGGATTTTGTTGTCGGGATGCGCATCACTGGTGATGAATTTCATCCTGATGGCTTAACCCATGATGATATGAAGCAAATAGCGGCCTATTACGATGCAACTGGTCAGGTCGATTACTTTGGTGTTGTGGGATCTGGCTGTGACACTCACAACACGCTAGCGAATGTGATTCCAAATATGAGCTATCCACCAGAGCCGTTCTTACATTTGGCCGCAGGTATTAAAGAAGTGGTCTCTGTTCCGGTGATTCACGCCCAAAATATCAAAGACCCAAATCAGGCAAAACGGATTCTCGAAGCAGGTTATGTCGATTTTGTTGGAATGACTCGTGCCCATATTGCCGACCCTCATCTTATCGCCAAGATCAAACTAGGCCAGACCGATCAGATTCGCCAATGTGTGGGGGCCAACTACTGTATTGACCGCCAATACATGGGGTTAGATGTACTGTGTATTCAAAACGCAGCAACCTCGCGTGAATACATGGGGTTGCCCCATCTCATAGAAAAGACCAAAGGACCCATTCGCAACGTAGTGATTGTTGGGGGAGGCCCCGGTGGGTTGGAAGCTGCGCGAGTAGCAGCTGAACGCGGTCACAAAGTAACGCTATTTGAAAAATCGAGCGAATTAGGGGGGCAAATTACCATTGCGGCCAAAGCCCCTCAGCGAGATCAAATGGCGGGTATTACGCGTTGGTTAGCTATGGAAGTCAATCGCCTTGGCGTTGAAGTATTGCTCGATACTGCGGCCAGTGCCGATATGATTCGCGAGCTGCAACCAGACGTGTGCATTTTAGCAACCGGTGGCACGCCATTTCTGGAACAAAATCCAGAATGGGGCGCCGCAGAAGGGTTGGTGGTCTCTTCTTGGGACATCTTAAAAGGCACGGTTGAGCCGGGAAAAAACGTGCTGATTTTCGACACTATTTGTGAGTTTTCCGGTATGTCTGCGGCTGACTATCTCTTGTCGAAAGGTGCCAAAGTGGAACTGGTAACTGACGATATAAAACCAGGTGTTGGCATTGGAGGAACGACCTTCCCAACTTATTATCGCAGCCTCTATGAAAAAGAGGTCATCATGACGTCTGATCTCGCGTTAATCAAAGTCTATCGCGAGGGCGAAAACCTCATTGCGGTATTAGAAAATGAATACACCGGACGCAAGGAAGAGCGCGTGGTGGACCAAATCGTGGTAGAGAATGGCACTCGTCCAAATGAAGCCTTGTATTACGAACTCAAAGCAGAGTCGGTAAACCGTGGTCAGGTTGATAATGAAACCTTGTTTGCTGCCAAAGCCCAACCGGTATTAAACGAAGCTCAAGACGGCATGATTTTATGGCGCCTTGGTGACTGTGTTTCTCAGCGCAATACACATGCGGCGATATACGATGCATTGCGTTTGTGCAAAGACTTGTAAGGTGATCGTATGTTCCTAGAGTCGGTACTTCCCTATTTGTTACTGGCCGTAGGGTGTCTTACGGTCATAGGTATGCTGCGCCGCATTAATTTGTGGCGTCAAGGGCAAACAGAAAAGGTTGCGATACTCGCTGGCTTAGCGGCGATGCCACGCCGTTATTTGGTGGATCTTCATCACGTGGTTGATCGCGATAAGGTGATGTCCCACACGCACGTGGCCACTGCTGGGGGATTTGTATTATCCATGGTGCTGATCATTGCGGTACATGGCTTTGGCTTAGCGCCACATGTACTGTCATGGGTGTTATTGGCGTCATTGGCGATGATGTTTACTGGCGCCGTGTTTGTTGCTCGCCGTCGTATCAATCCGCCGAGTCGATTATCCAAAGGCCCCTGGATGCGCTTACCCAAAAGCTTGCTGACGTTTTCGTTAAGCTTTTTCATGGTCACCCTGCCAGCCTCTGGGGTGATTTCGGGTGATGCATTTAATGTGTTGGCTGCTGTTGTGTTACTGGCTGCGATAGTGTGGGGTGTCGGCGAAATGCTATTGGGCATGGGATGGGGGGGACCGATGAAACACGCTTTTGCCGGGGCACTTCATTTGGCGTTTCACCGCCGCCCAGAACGCTTCGGCGGGGGGCGTTCGACGGGGTTAAAACCACTTAATCTTGAAGATAATAAGTTAGGTGTTGAAAACCCAGCCGATTTCAAATGGAACCAACTGTTGGGTTTTGATGCATGCGTACAATGTGGTCGCTGTGAAGCCGTATGTCCAGCCTTTGCTGCTGGCCAGCCACTTAACCCGAAGAAGCTTGTGCAAGACATGGTGGTGGGGTTAGCAGGAACGACAGACAAACATTACGCAGGTAGTCCGTATCCCGGCAAAGACGTGGGCCACGCACAAGGGAATGCTCATCGTCCTATCGTCGATGGTGTGCTCAATGCTGAAACCTTATGGTCATGCACAACATGCCGAGCTTGTGTTGAAGAGTGTCCGATGATGATTGAACACGTGGATGCGGTAGTCGATATGCGCCGTTTCCTCACTCTAGAGAAAGGGGCAACACCGAGTAAAGCAGTTGATGTTATTGAAAATATTATTTTTACCGACAACCCGAATGGTCATACTCCCAATAAACGAGTTAACTGGGCCGCGGATCAAAACTTGGATCTGATGTCAGACGTCAAGCGTGCTGATGTGCTGTTTTGGGTTTCCGATGGGGCATTTGATATGCGCAGTCAGCGTATTTTGAAAGCCTTCGTCAAAATTTTAAAAGCCGCCAAAATCAACGTCGCTATTCTCGGTAATGAAGAATTGGATAGCGGCGATGTGGCGCGCCGTTTAGGTGATGATGCAACGTTCCAACGTATTGCTAAACGCAATATACAAACCCTCATGAAGTATGATTTTGATTGCATTGTCACCACAGATCCGCACGCCTTCCACTGCTTAAAAAATGAATACCCTGATTTTTATCCTGATGATGAGAAGCCAAATTACCAAGTCTGGCATCACACCACTTTTATTAATCGTCTTGCAGAACAAGGCTTAATTGAGCTAGGCAAACTCGATATCGCTGGCACTATCACCTATCACGATCCTTGTTATTTGGGGCGTTATAACGGGGAATATGATTCACCGCGTACCCTTATCAAACAATTGGGTATGACCTACAAAGAGATGGAACGCTCAGGATTTCGCTCGCGCTGTTGCGGTGGCGGTGGTGGTGCTCCGATCACTGATATCCCTGGCGAGCGCCGCATTGCCGATATGCGTATGGATGATATTCGTGACACCGGCGCTGAACTTGTTGCGGTCGGGTGTCAGCAATGTACCGCCATGTTGGAAGGCGTGGTAGAGCCGCGCCCAGAGGTGAAAGACATTGCTGAACTGGTTGCTGATGTTTTGCTTGAGAAAGACCCGTTAATCCCAGCAGTAGAAGTATGGACACCTGCTGTTGAGTCTCAATTGTCGTAGGAGATAACAATGAAAGAATTTATTTTACGACGCGACCCTCGTGCAGAATGGATTATGCGTAATCGGCTCCACCCAGAGCACAGTACGTTCAGTTCACCCGTCATTGAAGAGCACGGACCTTCTGGCTTGGTGCGACGTTATCCTCATCGAGTCGGATACATAGGGCCAAATGGCATCAAACGTATTGATCGCCTTAATCACAGTGCGGCTCATTCAGTACATCGTTTACGTCCATCAGAACAGAGTGAGACGGTTTTACCGTTACATAAAGTTGAGGCGCCCGATTTTTACGTGGTGGTGGTGCCGGATATGGTAGGCGGGCGACTCACTAGTCACGATAAAGATGTGTTAGGCCAAGCGCATCAATTGGTACAGCAAAGCGAAGGGCAGGGGGCTGTCATGGCCGTGATCTTCGGTTTACACAAAGAAGAACACTTTGATTTGGCGGGGGTAGATCGACTCATTGCTGTTCAAGGTGAGCTATTTGAACAGTACTGTCCAGAAGTAAAGGCTCAGGTATTAGCCAGTGTTGAACAGGCCTATAGGCCTAAACACTGGCTGTTTCCTGACAGTATTCAAGGTGGCTTTGAGCTCGGCGCTCGGTTATCGGCGTTGATCGGTGAACGTCCTGCCACTCAAGCTTGGACCGTGGGTGTTAACCAGACGGTATGCCGCGCTGCTGGCGGCCGGAATGACATCAAACGCGAGACGCCAAGAATCTTGCTTCTTGCTCAAGAGTGCGCGTTACCGATTGATGAAACTCGCCATCAAGCGTTGCCCGTTGAATTCTCTATTGAATTCCATGTTGAATCCGTGATTCAAGATCTAGGCAATGTTGCTGTTGATCCTCAGGCGGTGCCATTAACTGAAGCGGAATTTATCCTATCCGCAGGTAATGGTATTCACAATTGGGATAGGTTCCATAGCGCGGCAGAGGTGCTTGGTGCCACTGAAGGCGCGAGCCGCGTTGCCGTCGATGATGGCTTTATGCCAAGGCAACGGCAGGTCGGAGCAACGGGTAGTTGGGTGACCGCTCGCGTTTATATTGCTGTGGGTATTTCTGGTGCGATTCAGCATCTGCAAGGGATTGGTGCTTGTGACAAAGTGATTGCGATAAATACCGATGCGGGTTGTGACATGGTTAAACGAGCCGATTTAAGTGTTATTGCTGACAGCGACGAGTTTTTGCAAGCGTTAGTGGATCTAATGCAAAAGTATCAGGCAGAGGAGCTAAAGAATGCTGCGTAATCAAACAGAAACGCTCAAGGTGAGTACGCTAGTTTCAATCGGGGCTCACCCAGAAACAGGGCGAGCGCGTCGTTCAATGACAGACGCAAGAGCGGTCGAATTGGCGCTTAACCTAAAAAATACTGCGGTTGAAGTGGTTCATGCGGGTAACCCTCAAAATCCGGCACTGGATTATTACAGCGGCATGGGGTTATCGACACTGAAAGTGCTTGAACAAGATGAACAGCAAGACGCCATAACCACTCTTGCGAGCTATTTTCGCGACAACATGCCCGATATTGTGCTCACGGGAATGCGCGCTGAACTTGGTGAGTCGTCTGGCATGCTGCCTTTCTTTCTCGCCTATCAGCTGCAATGTCCCATCGTGATGGGGATTGCAGAAATACTTTCCGTAGAAAATGGCAAAGCACGTGTATTGCAGGCATTGCCTCGTGGTCAAAGACGAGCCTTAAGTGTGTCGTTACCTTTTGTCGCGAGTGTTGATCTCGCCGCACAAGAACCAAGGCAAAGCGCCTATGGACGGGCACGTCAATGCCAAATTGTTCGCCAGACGATGGAAGAGCAGAGCGTTGATTCGGAAAAAATGAATTGGGAGGAGAGTCCTGCCAAGGCCAAAGCAAAACGGCTCAAAGTCGTGAAGGCAAAAAGTGCCGCTGACCGTTTTAAAGCGGCAACAGCGAAAAGCGAATCTTCCGGTGGGAAAGTCTTACAAGAACAGCCTGTTGCTGAAATGGCGCAGGCAGTCTTTGATTTATTACTGGAAGAAGGCGTTGTGCATTAAAAATACCACCAAACCATATCGTATAAACGAGTCAGAGAAGGATGTTCTGTTACCGTCGATATGTCACGCAAAACCATTATGCGTTTATAAATGAGGGAACGTATGAAAAGCATAGTAAGCAGTCCACAGAAATTTAGACCTGCATCTGCAGTTAATTATGATACGGATTATTGTACGGGGCAGGATAACGTCAAGTTTATGGGGATGGATATCCATAATCCGGTATTTGGCATTAGCGCAGGGTTAATTTTGCTCTTTGTTATTTTGACCTTAAATTTTCCCGAGCAAGCAAAAGATACATTAATGCTAGCCAGAACTTGGTCGATTGATAATTTCGATTGGTTTTTCATGGTTGGCTGCAATATTTTTATCGTCTTTTGTGTGTTCCTGCTGGTCTCCCCGGTAGGTAAAATTCGTTTAGGTGGTGTATCAGCTGTACCTGATTTTTCTTACTTATCTTGGTTTTGTATGCTGTTTGCTGCCGGGATGGGGATCGGTTTGATGTTTTGGAGTGTCGCAGAACCTGTTGCCTATTATACCGATTGGTATGGCACTCCGCTTAATGTACCAGCGCGTAGCGTAGAAGCGCAGCAAGTGGCGTTGAGTGCAACTATGTACCATTGGGGGCTTCACCCATGGGCAATTTACGCGGTTGTCGGGTTAGCTCTGGCTTTCTTTTCGTACAACAAAAAACTGCCGCTCACCATTCGATCTGCTTTTTTTCCCATTTTTGGCGAACGCTGCTGGGGGTTTATTGGTAATTTCATCGACATTTTATCGGTATTGGCGACTATCTTTGGTTTAGCGACCTCATTAGGCTTTGGTGCTCAGCAGGCGGCTGGTGGGTTAAGCCATCTATTTGGCATTTCTAGTGGTCTCACAACACAGATTGGTTTCATCATTGTGGTGACCAGCATTGCGGTTGTGTCAGTAGTCCGTGGATTGGATGGCGGGGTAAAACTGCTCAGTAATACCAATATGTTTATTGCAGCAGCACTGTTGGCCATTTTAGTTGTGGTCGGTCCTACGTTGAGTATTGTGCATACGTTTGCCAATATCGCCGTCGGTTATGCGGAAAACTTTGTCCCGCTTTCTGATTGGATGGGGCGCGATGACGCGACGTTTTATCATGGCTGGACGGTCTTTTATTGGGCTTGGTGGGTCTCTTGGTCTCCTTTCGTTGGCATGTTTATCGCTCGTGTGTCAAAAGGTCGCACGGTAAGAGAGTTTATTACCGCAGTGCTATTGGTTCCTACCTTGGTGACCATGATTTGGTTAAGCATTATGGGCGGAACCGCATTGGACCAGGCCACCTCAGGAATTGGTGAGTTGGCCAACGGTATTAGTGATGTATCGCTCTCTATGTTCCAAATGTTCGACCAGTTACCCATGACGTCACTGCTCTCTGTTATCGGCATCGTCTTAGTACTGCTGTTTTTCGTGACATCATCAGATTCAGGATCCTTAGTGATTGATAGCATTACCGCTGGGGGTAAGGAAGACGTTCCCGTTGTTCAACGGGTATTTTGGGCGGTAATGGAAGGGGTTATTGCTGCAGCTTTACTATTTGGTGGTGGCTCTGAAGCTTTAACGGCACTTCAAGCTGGAGCTATTGCTACTGGTTTACCCTTTACTCTGGTTCTGATCTTAATGTGTTGGAGCTTATATAAAGGGTTGATTTCAGAAAAACATTTATATAGATAAATACACCAGCGAAGAAACGATTTCGAAAATGGCAAGAGGGATAAGTTGCCCCCTTCAAAGGAGAAAGAGTCATGATGCATGCTGATTTAGTGGATATGGTTGATTTTGTGAACACTATTTCCGACCTAGGTATTCAATGTTCTTCCAACGAGCCGGAGAAAGTGAAAAGCAGTATTGAACTCTGGCTAAAAGATAATGCTGATAACGCGCCGCTATGGGATGCTGTGTATGCATTTGAATCTGATGGTATTTTACTTCCAGAGGTGGAAGAAGTTATCGCTTGGACGTTGAGTAAAAAACTCGCAGCGTAACGATTATATGCTCTGAAACACGCTATTTAAGATTGCGATCTCCTCACCGAGATCGCTTTTTTATGGAGCCTTTTAAGTAACGCGAGTAATGGATTCAACTTATTAACCGTTATCCTTGATACGATTGCCGAGCAACAAAAAAGCCTCATGCTTGATGAGGCTAGAAAGGGTGAGCGCTCAGTGAGGTCACTAGATTTTTTCTTCCACGCGATCGCAATACCAATTAATGAAATCAATGACCCCAAACTCATAAGTTTGCGAGTAAGGCCCCGGTTGATAACTGAGAGAGTTGATCCCGCGTTGATTATCTTCACCAAGTTTACGGTCTTGATCGTTGGTTGCATCCCACACACGGCGCAAGTTTTCAGGGTCGTAATCAACGCCTTCAATGGCATCTTTATGTACAAACCATTTGGTGGTAACTAACGTTTCTTGCGCTGAAATTGGCAGCACTCGAAATACGATAAAGTGGTCGCTTTGCATATGGTTCCAAGAGTTTGGTAAATGCAAGATACGTAGTGAACCTAAATTGGAATTTTGAATGCGTCCCAGCATTTTTTGACAGCCAAGTGAACCATCAATCGTCATGACCGAAGTGCCTTCTTTCAGTGGCATACGCACGAGGCGGTTTCGTTGACCAAAACTTTGGTGTTGGTGCAAAATACCTTCGGCATCCCATTCAGATGAGAGGCGTTCACAATAGTTTAGAAACTCTGGTGTCGCTCGCGGATCGGTAGTGTCATCCCATTCAAGCAATGTATTTAAAAGCTCTGGGTGACTGCCGCTACAGTGATAACACTCACGGTTGTTTTCAATGACCAGTTTCCAGTTCGCTTGTTCATACATGTTAGATTCGACGGCGAGTTTGGTGTTCTCGACATCATAAGGTTCCATATATTCTTCTAAGGTAGCGAGAAACTCGTCGAAATCAGAGGTTGGAGGTTCGTCACCTAGGCAGATAAAGATAAATCCGCCCGCTGTTTTGCAGTGAACTTGGTTGAGTTTATGTTTTTGCATATCAAACTCGTCCCCCATTTCAGTTCCAGCAAACAGCAGATTGCCTTTGGTGTCGTAAGTCCATTGGTGATAAGGGCAGACTAAGTTCGCTACTTTACCTCTGTGTTCTAGACAGATACGTGAACCGCGGTGACGACAAGTATTGTGAAACGCATTGACCGAACCGTCGGCAGCACGTACGACAAGCACAGGATTTTGCGCGATTTCAACCGTAAAATAATCGCCCTTACTTGGGATTTCACTGGTCATTCCGACAAATAACCACTCCTTTTGAAATATCTCTTCTATATCAACTTTAAATAGTAGGGGGTCATTGTACATCGGACGAGGTAATGAATAGTTTGGTTGACGTTCATTGAGCATCTTTTTCATTTCTGCTCGTGCAATATCCAAACTGGGGTATGTCATGTTGAGTATATCGTTTTGTGTCATTGCTCTATCTTCTTCTCGAAAATGTTGACGATATGCCCTACGAGGGCTTCCTTGCATTTAACCAACCACCTACTTTTTGTGTGTAATTGGGCTTTGGCTATCGTGCCATTATTGGCATAGAGAGAAGAGGTCTAAACGCGACATTTTCCTAGTCTATTTAAGACATGAAATCAGAAACTTTTTGGTCATTGGTTGTTTTGGATAAGTTCATGTCGTGAATAGATAATTTGGTGAATCAATATAAACCAACAATACACAAACCCATGGAGGGACGTTTAAAATTATATCGTTGCGGAGATGCTAAAGATGAATACCCCAACTAATCCCGTTGCTGCTAGCAGTTCGTTTATTCCTGTTGAGACTCAGATTTGGGATAACGGTCGTCATGCTGTTCGTTGTGTGAAAACCATTCAAGAAACCCGGGACACGAAAACGTTTTGTTTTATGGCGCATCAACCTTTGATGTTCTTTTTTAAACCCGGTCAGTTTGTGACACTGGAGTTAGAGATTGATGGTGAACAAGTGTTCCGCTCTTATACGATATCCAGCTCTCCTTCCGTTCCTTATAGCTTTTCGATAACCGTAAAACGGGTGCCGGGCGGAGTGGTATCTAACTGGATACACGATAATCTCGAAGAAGGTTATGAATTGGCCGTTCATGGCCCGGTAGGTGCTTTCAACAGTATAGATTTTCCTGCGGAAAAAGTATTACTGCTCTCTGGTGGCGTTGGTATTACACCGATGATGTCTATGGCACGTTGGATTTATGATACCAATACTGATGTAGATATTTCGTTTGTTCATAGTTCGCGTACGCCTAGTGATGTGATTTTTCATTCTGAGCTGGAATTTATGTCATCGCGGATAGCCAATTTTCATTTACATATCATATGTGCACGCCTTGAATCAGGACAAAAATGGGCAGGTTACCGTGGTTACCTAGATGAAACGAAATTGCTGATGACGACGCCCGATATTAAAGAGCGAGAAATCTTTTGCTGTGGCCCTACGCCATACATGCTCTCAGTAAAATCTATGTTAGCTCGGTTGGGCTTTAACATGGAGCATTATCATGAAGAAGTCTTTGGCGCTACGCCTGATCATGTGGAAGAAAAAGCCGTTCAATCTGCGGAAATTGCGGCAGAGGAAGCGGATGCACTAACGGCTAGCGATCTTATCGATGTGATGTTTTTGAATAGTGATAAGCAGGCGCAAATTGCACCAGGAGAAACTGTCCATGCGGCCGCAGCTAAAGCTGGGCTCACCATTCCTAAAGCATGTGGTATGGGTATTTGTGGTACATGTAAAGTGAAGAAAGTGAGTGGCAATGTTGTGATGAATCATAATGGCGGGATAACCGATGAAGATGTCGATGATGGCTATATTTTGTCTTGTTGTAGTGTGCCAGAAGACAATGTCGCAATTGAATATTGATGTGCATTGGCGATGCGTCTAAGCGACGTAACATTAGTGGCCGATAGTTCGGCCCCCTAATAAGATTCATCGTTAACGTATTTAGAAACCAACGTCGATAAACTGGGTCGGTGTCAGTTCTGATCAAATTCGGTTTCCGTAGCCGTCTTCTGTTATTTTGACAGCAGAATGTTGAGCTTGCATCAGAATAACCGATCTGCAATTCATTCGGCATACCATCACTATTAAACAGCATGTTGTTAGTCGAATGACCACATGCCCATCACCATTCTTAGGGGGGCGGTCTGATTATTGGTTATCGCACTTGGCAATAAAGGTTTGCAGCAATGTAGAGACCAGCTGTTGAATAATCTTAATTTGTTCTTTACTGGCGTTATCCATATGGATGCCACAGTTGGCACTGACGACGCAATTAAGAGCGGAAGCTGTTTTTTGGGCGACATGGTGAGCGAGTAAGTCTTCTTTATGCCCCATTACGCAGATGACAGACGTGGAGGCGCTTATTTTTTCTGGATCTTCTAAGCTAGGGCGAGGCTGAGCAACGGCTGTCGCGCCAATATGCGCTTTGTCACCACCCGATAAAACTAAAACCAGATCGTCACCAACGGGAAGGGCGGTTAACTCCACGCGAATTCCATCTTGCTCTTCTACTAGCGATTGGCCTAACACTTGCGACATTTCCGATTACCCTTATGAAATAAAAGGAATACTTTATCATGAGTTATGGGGTGAACCTAATAGGGTTGCGAAACGAGGCATGCCCCCACCAATAATAAATGTCGGTGGGGGCTGATAGACACAATTATCTATCAAATGATGATATGTAAGATTAGTGAGTGATTACTCCGCCAGTTTTATTTATGGTATAGCCTTGAGGTAAAGCCAAAGCATTTGGGGTGGTTTTCGCTACCACCACCTCTTGGTTAATCGTAAATGGTACGGGTTGGATGTCATTTATATTTGAAGATGGCGCAACATAGACCTGGTATTGGCCGGGTTCGATAATCCATTGGTTGTCTTTGCTATCAAAGCTAGCTAACCATTTCGCTGGAATAGTGAAATTCAGTGTTTGCGCTTCTCCTGGGGCCAGTTGAGCTGTTTTAGCGAATGATTTTAACTCAATTTTTGGTTTGACCAATTTACCATTTGGCGCGGCAATATAGACTTCTGCAACTTCCTTACCGGCGACTTGGCCTGAGTTTGTGATGGTAGCAGAGAGCGACACTTCACCTTTTGCACCGCTTGCGTTTAAGCTGTTTTCAACCACAGTCGGTGTGCCATAACGAAATGAGGTATACGACAATCCATAACCAAATGGGAAGGAAACCGGTACGTTGTTAGTCGAGTAGTAACGATAGCCAACTAAAATGCCATCATTGTAATAGTTAGTGTCGATTTTTCCGTCGCCATTGGTGTCTTTACCAAAGAATGTCTTAGCAGAGGGAACATCGCTGTATTTGGCAGGGAAGGTTTGGGTGAGTTTACCGCTTGGATTGGTTTTACCTGAAAGGATATCAGCGACAGCAAAACCACTTTCTTCACCCGGCAAGTAGGCGAGCACAATGCCATCTACTTTATCTTTCCAAGAGGTTGTTTCAATCACGCCTGAGATATTCAATACCACGACGACTTGTTTACCTTGCGCGTGGAAAGCCATAGACACCTTACTGATTAACGCTGACTCGTTATTAGTGAGTTGGTAATCCCCTTTTTTCGTGGTTCGATCTGTGCCTTCACCCGCTGTGCGCGAAATAGTAATCACGGCGACATCATCGTCTTTAGCCGCGGTATTAATCTGTTTTGCGGAGAGGGTGGGTTCTGGACAGTGATAAATGGTACTGATATTAAATTTATCTGACGTTTTGGTGCGGTTAGTGTGATACCAGTGTTGGTAATAGCGTTGTAGTGTTGGATCGACGGTTAATTCGGCTTGCAAGCCTTCCATCAAATTGACCACATGGGCTGAGTGAACGTCGCCGCTGCCAGTTCCTCCTTTTTGAGTGAGTTGCTGAGCAATACCGAAAGTCGCCACTTTTTCATGGGTACTGATTGGCAATGCTTGAGATTGGTTTTTCAGTAAAATAATGCCTTGGTCAGCCGTATAACGTGACAGTGCTGCATGAGTGGCTAAATCTGGATTGTTGGCGGGTAATACATGTTGCGCGCTTGGTGTTTTTAGCATTTGCGTGACGATGTGAACCGCATTTCGGTTGATGGTTTCGTCGGTGATTTTGCCTTCTTGATACGCTTTTTGTAGGTGTTGTAATTGTTTCTCTTTGGTCACCATGTTGATGCCGCCAGGCTGAATTTCATCATTGCCAGCATTAATCATCTCAACCGCGTTATCTCCGGCATACCAGTCACTCATCACTAGGCCTTTAAAACCCCATTCATCACGAAGTACATCGGTGACTAAATCATGGCGTTGTGAGGTATAGGTGCCATTTACCTTATTGTAAGAGGTCATGATGGCCCAAGGCTGCGCTGTTTCTACAGTATTTTCGAACCCACGTAGATAAATTTCTCGCAGCGCACGGGGAGAAATAATGTTGTTGACCGTCATGCGGTTAGTTTCTGAGTTATTGGCGACAAAGTGTTTAATGGTGACGCCAATACCGTTGGATTGAGCCCCTTCTGTTACCGCCTCGGCAATTTTTGCAGTGACGAATGGATCTTCTGAATAGTATTCAAAGTTACGGCCATTCAGAGGATTACGCTGAATGTTCATTCCGGGAGCTAACCAAAAATCCACACCATAGGCTTTGGCTTCTTGGCCGATGGCATTGCCAACGGTTCTGACAACTTGAGGATCCCAGCTAGAAGCGAGTAACACGCCAATAGGAAAAGCCGTAGCGTAATAGGTGTGCTCGTCACCTTCGCGTTTAGGATCAATACGAATACCGGCAGGGCCATCGGCAAGTACCGATGCGGTTAAATCAATTCCGGAAACAGGATTGTTAACCCCGTTAATATAGCCAGCAGTGCCTTTAACTTCTGGTCCTGCATTAATCCCTTTATCACCATAACCGGGGCCGACCAGTAAATTGAGCTTTTCATCAGTACTCATTTTACTGACCATATTTTGCGCTTTGAGCTGTAAAGCTGCTTGGTCGTTATTGTCTTGATTGGTGTTTGCGCAACCCGTCAGTGCGCTGGCAATGGCAAGAGAAACAATGACCGTTGTTTTGTTTATCTTTGGATACATGACTTTTTTATTCATTATCGTTACCTATTTATTTCACAAATGGGCTGCTGATGCGAACTGTAAGGTAGGCGGATTATATTATTCCGAAGGAAAAGGGCATCAGAGCGCATATAAATGTAACTCCCTAGTGGAACCGGTTTCTCTGCTGAGATTAACGTTTTGCTAATGAAAGATGAGCAGTGATAAAAATTGGGATAGGTATCATTTTTCTTGCAAAAAAGTTGGAACGAAACAATGTGCGTTTTACTTTATTATGGAATAAAAGTCATATAAAAGAAGGAAAATCAACCAATATCAGAGCGTTAAACCAGCAGTATTAAGTTTAATTGAGAAAAGTTATCATCTTGATTGGTAAAAACGATTGGATTTTAAACACTAAATTAACTCAATATAATGATGTTAACCAAGGTTAACTTATGTGAGGTAAGTTTAATGTTGCAATCAATATCAAACAATTCGATTCAATTTCAAGCAACCGATGTGTTGCGGGGTAAAGCAAAACGCTTTAACTGGTTAGTGATGTTTGGCCCTGCTCTGATTGCAGCTGTGGCTTATGTGGATCCGGGAAACTTTGCGACTAACATCGAAGCGGGAGCCAAATATGGCTACTCATTACTTTGGGTGGTGCTCGCCGCAAACCTGATGGCAATGTTGATTCAAGGGATGTCGGCTCGTCTTGGCTTAGCCACGGGTAAAAACCTCGCGGAAGTGATCCGTGAAAAATATCCTAAGCCTGTCGTTTGGTTTTACTGGATTCAAGCGGAGTTAGTTGCGATCGCGACCGATCTTGCAGAGTTTCTAGGGGCTGCACTGGCTTTTTATTTGCTATTTGATATTCCCATGATTTACGGCGCTCTCCTCACAGGCGTGGTGACTTATGCGGCTTTGCTATTACAACGCTTTGGTTTCCGGTTAATGGAGATCATTATCGGTGCCATGATCATGGCGATTGCGGGGGGATTTGCAGTCGAGCTATTCCTCAGTCGCCCAGACATGGCGGCGCTGACCCAGGGCTTGTTTGTTCCCAATTTCCCTGATAGCTATGCGTTATATTTAGCGGCTGGTATTTTAGGGGCGACGATTATGCCCCACGTCATTTATCTGCACTCGGCGCTGGCACAAGACAGAATAAAGGTAAAAAACAGTTCTGAGCGTAAAGCAATTGCCCGTTTCTACCGCTTGGACGTGGTGTTAGGCATGGCTTTAGCTGGGGTTGTTAATATGGCCTTGCTAGCTTTAGCAGCGGCGACATTTCATACCACAGGTCATAAAGATGTAGCGACAATTTCTGAAAGCTATAAGCTGCTATCTCCATTGATGGGAGGCAGTGCGGCGAGCACCATTTTTGGTATCGGTTTGTTATTAGCTGGACTGTCATCTTCCATTGTCGGCACTATGTCCGGCCAAGTGTTAATGCAAGGTTTTGTGCGCTTTACCATTCCAATTGGTGTGCGCAGACTAATTACGATGGTTCCTGCATTAATTGTCATTATGCTTGGTGTCTCCGAACAAAAAGCGCTGGTCGCCAGCCAAGTGGTATTGAGTTTCGGTATCCCATTTGCACTCATTCCACTGTTAACTTTCACCTCATCGCGAAAAATTATGGGTGATATGGTCAATAAAAAGTGGATTAGCTATCTTGGACGCTTGATTTGTGGCTTAATCATAGGATTAAATATTTACGTTATTTATTACACTGTTGCATAAAAATTAATGCCAAAATCAAAACAGAGCCTTTATTTTAATAAAGCAAAAGAAGACCACCAAAGTGAGCTGGTGGAAGATTATGTCGAAGAAATTGCTGATTTATTCCAAACACATGGCGAGGTTCGCAGTGCCGATCTCGCCCAGCGTTTTGGCGTGAGTGCGGCTGCCGTTTCTAAATTCATTTCCCGGCTAAAGAAAGAAGGGTTAGTTGAATCCATGCCATATCGCGGCATTTTCCTGACCGAAAAAGGCAGGGAACTCGCAGAAAAAGTGGCTCATCGCCACAATGTGGTATTTGAAACCTTAATCAAATTAGGCGTGTCTGAAGCTACTGCACATGCTGATGCAGAAGGTATTGAGCACCACTGCAGCGAAGAAACGGTGCAGGCGATGCTACGCTTTTTGAAATCCTAAGGCGCGCCTCTGCTTGTTTATTGTAATTCAACAATGACGACAAACCTTAAAGGCTCAGGTGACTCAAAACGCAGATGATAATGACACTGACGGCATAGATTATCGACAATCGATAATCCTAAGCCAAAGTGTTGTGTGCTCGAACGGGCGCTATCGATCTGATAAAGCGGTTGCTTGAGGTTTTCGAGCTGTTCATTACTGATCGTCTTAGCAATAGGATTCGAGATACGTAGTGCCCGTTTCTTATTGATGGTCACCCATTCTAAACATACGTTACTGCCTTGCGGACTATAGAATAGCGCATTATCGAGTAGGTTAGTGACGATGGTTTCAATAATAAATCGATCAGCTTCTAATGTATTAAAAGCGGTAAAGCTTAGTTGTACTCGCAAGTCAATATCGTGATATTTGAAGCGCAGTGAACTGATGATCGAATCGCATAGTTCATTTAAGCACAGCTCTTCTTGGCTAACTTCAAGACTGGGTGATGACGAACGCTGCAATAACATCAAATTTTCCACAATGCTTTTCATACGATGGGAGATATTCAGTATGTCGGATGAAAATGTGGCGCTGATTCGTTCATCATCTGGATAAAGACGATGGATCTCGCTCAGTGAGAGAATCTCCGCAATCGGCGTTTTCAGTTCATGAGCAATATCAGTCGTAATGCGCTTTTCGTTTTCAACCAATTGATTGTTAGTGGCAATAAAAGCATTAAGTTCTCGTCGAATCGGCTCAATTTCTTTGACCGGTTTTTTCGCGTTTGGAAAGCCGGTGATCGGTTCACCGCTTTCTCTTAAATCGCGAAAATGTTTCAATTCTTCATTTAAGGCGCGCAGTGGAGCTAAGCCTCGTTTTATCACGACATTGGTAATGTAAAACACTAAGCCCATCGCAATAATGAAGCTACTGATCAACAGCAAGTCGACAATCCACAATAAGTTTAAAGAGTGCACTGATTCATACACCGTGAGATAAAGCGGTGTAGCATCTTGCGTGGCATTCTTCGGGACAAATGTTGACAGGACCATTCGACCCGGTTCACCATTTGGCATCGTAATTGGGAACACCTGATCGCGCCCCAGTGGCAGATGAGATTTTACTAAATCGGTGTTCGGGAAGCGTTGTAGAGAATCCGAGCGTTTTATGACTTTATCGCCCCGCCACAGTTGGAAAAATTGGGGATGCTTCGCGCGTGAATATTGTGGCATGACTTGTTGATCAAAGGTCATTTCTAATTGGTTTAAAGAGTAACTTACTTGAGACTTAAGATAGTTAGCGTTGGAAATCAGCTGGTTATCAAATTGTTTTTCGACCCAGCGATCCATTCCTTGATCCACACAAAGGAAAACGATAAGTACAATAACACCAAAAATCAGTGACACTGAGCGCACTAAGTTTTTTTGAATAGAAACAATATTATTGCTGCGTTTACGTTTATCAAACACGGCTAACAGGCGAGATATCAAAGTCACGAAACAACCATTTAATTTTGAATTAGGTAGCCAAAACCGCGTTTATTGCGAATGGGTAAGT
This sequence comes from Vibrio eleionomae, assembly GCF_009874545.1. Lineage (NCBI taxonomy): Bacteria > Pseudomonadati > Pseudomonadota > Gammaproteobacteria > Vibrionales > Vibrionaceae > Vibrio > Vibrio eleionomae. Next base: position 55,053 of record NZ_WEKT01000029.1, read on the forward strand.
TGCCGTGAACTTTACGAACTTTGCGGCGTATAGCGCTGATGTGCACTTCAATGGCATTTTTTGACAGATAATTATAACTGCCTACCACAGCATCACTAATACTTTCTAAGCTAATGACTCGATTTGGACTACGGAATAAGCAGTTGAGAATTTTAAACTCATTGGGTGTTAACTCAATAGGTGTGTGTTGATATTCGAATGTGCGCTTGGCCAAGTTAAGACAAAACTCTCCCACATTCAGGCAATCGTCTCGATTTTCAGTCGTGCTACGGCGCATTAACGTCAGTATTCGCGCATGCAGTTCATCAAAAGAAAACGGTTTGGTGAGGTAATCATCCGCGCCTTTGAGTAAGCCATCGACTCGATCTTGCGTTTGGTTTTTAGCTGATAGGATCAGTACGCGAGTATTAATTTTTTGCTGGCGAATTTTTTGTAATAGCGACATGCCATCGATACTCGGCAGCATTAAATCAAGGATGATAGCGTCGTACTCATATTGCAGTGCCATAGCAAGGCCTTCCGAGCCATCACCGGTTTCATCAGTGGCAAAACCAAGATGATTTAAACCCACGACTAAGCTGCGTCGTAATACTTCGGAGTCTTCAACGATGAGGATTTTCATGATTCGTAATGTTGTACAAAGGTTAAACTTTTATATCGTGTTTTGTCATTATCATCAAAAACATGACGAGTTTAAAACGTGACAGATAAACATTAGAGAGCAAACCGAATGAAAAGTTTCATGTAAATGAAGAAAAACGGGAAAGTCATGAAAGACGGGGGCTTTTGTGTTGCTGTTGGTAATGATTAATGAAGTCTAAAACTACCAATGCAGATTCCGGAGGTTAATAGAATTGAACCAGTTTGACTTTCTTCATTATAGTTGAAATAGATGTCATAATGATTCGAGGTTATTTTAGGGTGAATATGTCTTTCTAAAATGTCGCTATTTAATTGGTGAATTTCTGCTGACCATTTCTTGTTATTTTCTTTTAAATAAAAATCTATTTTATACATATTTTTCCTTCTTTATTTTGGAGGTTTCTTTCACGTAATAATTGATACCAATGACGTTGGCGAGTTGTTCTTCTAGACATAATGAGCCTTAAATTGAGAATATTGAGTTATAGCAAGAAAGATAAAAGTAAATTGAGTTTTCTTTCAGGAGGGAAGTGGTGTCTTGAAGACACCACTTGATATCTTATAAAGCAGTAACGTTGGCTGCTTGTGGGCCTTTTTTACCTTGCTCAACATCAAAACTTACTTTTTGACCTTCAGCGAGTGTTTTAAACCCTTCAGAAACGATTGAATTAAAGTGAACAAATAATTCTGAACCACCATTATCTGGAGTAATAAAGCCAAAGCCTTTTGTTTCATTAAACCATTTGACTAAACCAGTTGTTTTAGACATAAAAATACCTCGATATAAATTGATTAACTGTAAGTTTGCTTATAGAAATAGCTATTAATTGGATTTGTAAGGAGAAGAAAACTCAGCAGCTATACGAAGAAGAAATCGAAAGGTATCTGGGGGAACTTGTTCTTGTTTATCTTTAATAGCTCATTTTTAAGAGCTGGTTGTACTATAC